>CALHPU010000065.1 GCA_938036435.1 uncultured Pirellulaceae bacterium
TCGGCGACTTCTTTGAGCGCGATGGCGTGTTTGGGTTGGCTGATGCCAAAACCCACGCAGATCGGTAGGTCGGTTTGCGTTTTGAGCCAACGCAGATTCTCAATCAACTCTGGCGGCAATTCGTTACGCTCACCAGTGATCCCCGCGATCGAAACGTAGTAAATAAACCCGCTGGCCTGTTTGGCAATTTCAACGGCACGCTCGCGCTCGGTCGTCGGCGTGATCATTTGAATCAAACTAAAGTCCGACGCTCGGCATTTTTCAGCAAACACCGCCGATTCGTCCACCGGCATGTCGGGAACAATCGCACCAGAGATCCCCGCAGCGATCGCTTTCTGCAAGTAGTTGTCCATTCCCTGGCGGTAGATGATGGCGTAGCTGACCATCGAAACGATTGGCATCTTCAGTTTTGGAGCAACGACAGTCGCCATGTCCAAAATGGATTCAAGCTTGATCTTCTTATTGAGCGCGCGCGTGTAAGAGGCCTGAATGACGGGGCCGTCGGCAATCGGGTCGCTGTAGGGAATGCCCAGTTCGGCCAAATGACATCCGGCTCCATCAAGCGACTGAAGTAGAGCGCTGGTGAACTCGATGTCGGGATCGCCGGCAGTAATAAACGGCATGAAAGCCTTTTTGCCTTCGGATTTCAGTTGAGCAAATAGATCGTCGATTGCTGACATGAGTTTGGTGGATGTTGGCTTAAGTGTTTCTGAAAATTGGCCCTCCCCGTCGGTGAGCCTCCGACCCTCCCCAATGGAGGGTTACAAATACTAACGCAGACTCTGGTTATGCCTGTTCGGATCGAAGCCTTTGGATTTCATCGGCGTCCTTATCACCGCGACCGGATAGACAAACGACGACGATTTCATCCTTGCCACGTTCCGATGCGACCTCCATACCTTTGGCGATGGCGTGCGATGATTCAAGCGCTGGCAGAATGCCTTCGGTCTTTGCGATCAAGTCAAACGTGTTGAGCGCTTCGTCATCGCGGCAACTGCGGTACTCGACCCGTCCCGTTTTCTTCCAGTGACTGTGTTCTGGACCGACGCCCGGATAGTCCAATCCCGCCGACGCGGAATGCACGTCGTCGGTCTGGCCGTCGTCATCTTGCAGCACGTAGCTGAAGCTTCCGTGCAACACGCCTGGTTTGCCGTAGGTGAGGCTCGAGGCGTGGTGGCCCGGTTCGTCGTCGTAGCCGCCGGCTTCGACGCCAACGAGTGGTACATCCGTTTGAGCGACAAATGGGTAGAACATGCCTGCTGCGTTGCTGCCGCCGCCTACGCAAGCGACCACTGCATCGGGTAACCTGCCAAAACGTTCTTGCGATTGAGTGATCGTCTCACGTCCGATGATGGCTTGGAAGTCGCGGACAATCTTTGGAAACGGATGCGGCCCAACAACCGAACCTAAAATATAGTGCGTATCCTTAACGCTGCCCATCCAGTCGCGCATCGCTTCGTTGACAGCGTCGCGTAAGGTTCTCGATCCGGTTGTCACCGGTCGGATTTCGGCACCCATGCTGCGCATCGACCGCACGTTGGGTGCCTGCCGTCGTACGTCTTCCTCTCCCATGTACACGATGCAAGGCAACCCAAAATGAGCGCACGCGGTAGCTGTTGCCACACCGTGTTGACCGGCACCCGTTTCGGCGATCACGCGCGTCTTGCCCATGCGAAGGGTCAATAGTGCTTGGCCGATGGTGCTGTTGATTTTATGAGCACCGGTGTGGTTGAGGTCTTCACGCTTGAACCAAATCTGGGCGCCACCGCATTTTTCGGTCAAGCGTTTGGCAAAATACAACGGCGAGGGGCGGCCGACAAAATCGCGCAACAGAACGTCCAGTTGAGCCTGAAACTCTGGATCTTGTTTGGCTTTGTTGTATTCTTCTTCCAGTTGGTCCAAGGCCGCGACAAGCGTTTCAGGAACGAAGCGGCCACCAAAATCTCCAAATCGACCTTGGCCATCAGGCAGCGCGGCGTCGGGGCTGGGTTGTTTTAAAAATGAAGTCTTCATGAAACTCTCGTAGTGCGAACCTAAAGAACCGTCGTGTCCTGAGGAAGGACCGGCGACCGATCCTCGGGGCAACAGTTTAAACGCCATCCGCCGAATCGAACATACGCTCGATCCGACTCGCGCGGTATTGCGTGGAGAAAAGCTCCGGAAATCGGGGTGAGTAATTTTGTTGCACCTTGCGGGATTAGACGTTCTGGAGAGACAATTGGCTTTTGCCCTGTTAGTCACGATTTTGAATCTCCTTTGACACCGCAATGCCCGAGTTACCTGAAGTAGAAACGATGCGACGTGGGATTTTGGAGATTGAGGGGGCGGTCGTGGTTGCCGCAGAGCGTACCGCTTGCTCAAAACGTCCAATCGCAATCACACCCCGAATCGATCGACTGAATAAGCGCGTCAAAGGGCAGAAGATCCTGCGAGTGGATCGGCTTGGCAAACGTGTGGTGGTTGTGATGGAGAATTTGGATCGGCTGATTTTTGAGCCGCGTATGACGGGGCTGGTTTTGATCGCCGATCCGCCGTCAGTTGAGCACCTGCGATTTCGATTGACGTTAAAGAAATCGCCGGTGAAGCAAGTGCTTTTCTGGGACAGGCGGGGTCTAGGGAATGTCAGCTTGCTGTCTGATGAACAGTACCAAGAAAAATTGACCAGCGGAAAGCTTGGTCCCGATGCGCTGGCGATTGCTCCGTCAGAATTCGCCGAAACGTTCTCCAAGAGGCAGCGTGAGATCAAAGTCGCTTTGTTGGACCAGTCAGCCGTTGCAGGGGTGGGGAATCTATACGCCAGTGAAATTTTGCATTTGGCCGGCGTTCATCCACAAGCGCGGTGCAATCGCTTGTCAAAGATACAGTATCAGCGTATTCATGATCGCATGGTCGAGGTATTGGAGATAGCGATTGAGCACGAGGGTTCAACGCTTTCCGATGGAACTTACCGCAACGCGCTCAACGATCCGGGTGGGTATCAGAATCAGCACCGGGTTTACGATCGGGCTGGAGAAAAATGCCCTACGTGCAAGAAGGATTCGATCCAACGTATCGTGCAGTGTCAACGCTCAACGTTCTTCTGCAAGAAGTGTCAGAAGAAACGATAGTCGTTGACCGCTCCGCGGTCTTATCGTTGCGCTGAGTGATTGCGGAGCAATCAACGACAATTGATGCGCTAAGTGATTGCGGAGCAATCAACGACGATCGGCTATCGTGCTTGAGCAGCCGCATTCATCTGGGTCACTGCACCAGCGATGCCCCGCGCCGCAGGAACAGGAGACGCCTGTCGCTCCATTGGCAGTTTCAGCGTGAAACATGTTCCTTTGCCCAACGAGCTTTCTAGGCGGATCTTGCCGCCGTGGGCCTCGATGATATTTTTGCAGGTGGCCAATCCTAATCCCGTCCCGCCTTTGCCCGATTCATCCGGACCGTTCTTGGTGCTGAAATAGGGCTCGAAAATCTTTCGCATGGTGGCTTCATCCATGCCGCTTCCGTGGTCACGCACGCTCAAGTCCACCGTTTTGGCTCGTTCGTCTCGGGCCATCTTGATAATCAGTTCACCACCTTCTGACATGGCTTGTCGAGCATTGATCACCAAGTTCATCAACACTTGTTGGATCTGGTTGCCAATGACTGATGCGGTCGGCAGATTGTCTTCAGCCTGAATGTCGACTGAGATGCGATACTTCTGAAGCTCGCGCTCCAACAGAACCATGGTTTCGCCAACCAGTTTTGCGACATCAGTTTGCTCAAAATGTTCGCTGCGATTGCGAGCCATGCCTAGAACAGCGTTGGTGATTTTAGCAGCGCGGTTGCCGGCCTGATTGATTTTGTCAAACGCTTTGTCGCGCGTCGGCTTGTCCTCGTAGCGCATGCCCATTTTGGCATAATTGATGATCGTCATCAGAACGTTGTTGAATTCGTGCGTTGTTGTGCTGACTAGTTCGCCAAGGGCCGTCATGCGTTGGCACTCGTTAAGACGTTTGGTTAGAACCTCGACTTGAGCGCGCAGTTCGTTTATTTCATTTTCTTGGTTGGTTGGATTAACGCTCACGCAGGAACCTTTTCTGGAAATCAATGATTGGTGGTTTTTCGACTCGAGGTGAGGCTTGCCCTAGCACGACGGTGGCCTACAAAAGTGAATCGGCAGTTTCAGTTGGCGGATTGACGATTCGATTCGGGGAAAAAAACGTTCGCCCACGTCTCCCATTTTGAACCCCGAAACTACCTGCCCTCCCCAACCAAATGTATGCGTTGCTTGCGAGGTAGAACTTCTGACAGCTGAATGCATTGATGACAGCACGTTTTGGTCTCTTTTGCCCAGCCACATGGTGACGAGCTTTGCCAGCGGCGGACCGTAAACGTTACCTAACCCATAAGGAGGGGAAAGGCCTTCATTTCTACTCAGTCAGGACCGAAGAATATCCAGCGGCTAATTTGGCTGCGTTTCTTGTTTCTTAAGTCACAGTGATTTCAGACCGTCCATTTAAGTGGGCCAAATCCATGAATGGGACTAATACCCAGTACTCTGTTATTGTTCCGGTTGTCGGACAGACATCGTCACTCGACGATACCCTTGCATCAGCTCTGCGTGAGGTTCCAGATGGAAGCGAAGTGATTCTGGTCCACGACGGAACTTTCGAGGATAAATATAACATTTGCGAAGAGCTAACATTGGTTGACGCGCGTTCAAAGCGTTTGTCCTCTCAGTTCGCCGCAGCGTTTGCCGAATCTAATGGTGATGTAATCGCTTTTGTGCGGCCAGGAGTCGAACTTCCGGCGGGATGGGTCGACGCTGTTGAAGACAAGTTCTCCGATCCTTCTGTTGCTTCTGCGGTGCCGGTCATCGTCGGACAAGCTCAGCCTGATCAGATTGTTGCCGCCGGTGTAAAAAGCAACTATCACTATCGCAGGTCTTTGGTTGGGCAGGGAGAGACGTTGGCTAAGCGTGTCTTCGGTCGACTGGATCCTTTAGGGCCAACCAGTTGGGCCGGCTTTTATCGGCGATCAACGTTGGCGCTGATAGGCGACCTAAATTCAAAATTAGAAGACCAATACTTTGATTTGGATCTGACGCTGACTCTCACAGCGATGGGGTACTCAACTGCGATGATGCCGAACTGCGTTTGCCGTGTCGAGCGGCCTGCAGCGATCTTCAGGGAAGCCAAAATCGCGCATGGCCTGTCAGCTCAACGCTCGATCGCGCGACATGCCAGTCACGAATCTACATTTAGTCGTGGTTTGTTTTCTTTCGCCGTCGAGTTGTGCTCTGGGATTGTCTCGCCCGGACAGTTTCAGCAAGCGATGGGACGATTAGGTGCGTCTCGTTTTCGCGCTGAGGATAGAGCTTTCGCGGAGCGGATGGTCGAGATCATCCGTCGTAAGAAAACGATCGAGAAAACGGGTTTGCGGATTCACGAGCAAGAACTATCGATTGACGCCCGCGATGCCCTCGAGCAGCGTCGTAAGCGACGACGAGCGGCCTAGATCTTTTTTTGCAACTTCCATCGTCGAGCTTTTGGCCATTTTTTGCATTTTGCATTGGTCGCGAGGCCAATCGACTAACGCGGTTGATCCGATCCTTGGCGGGTTGATCGCCGCTTCGTGTTATCTTGTTCTGCGACAAAACGGCCGTTCCGGGGCATCATCCAGATTCAATTTTTGGGTTGCCGGTTCGCTCTTAAAGCGTAATGGCGCAAGCCGTCGGGTATAAATACCAATTAATTAACGGTGGGGACCAGAGAGCTCGCGCGCTTTCGTTTTCATCTAAGTCCTAATTCCAATTCTGGACGAAGCACTTGCCGATGGTCCAGAGGTTGTAGTGGGATTCGCCAGAATTTCTCATTGACTGATAAAGGGAATTCTGGCGAATCCCACTACTTATACTGACCTTATACTGAGGGCGGCAATCGTTTAGGCGATCTTGAACTAACCAGCTCTCCCAAAAGCCAGGACAAAACGGTCGTTATTTCGTCTACGTTTTCGGTTCTCAGCAGCGTAGAATCGAACCTGAAAGATGTAACCGACTAGAGGGCATTTCAACACGTAGCACGAATTTCCCAATCGTGTTGGATGGGCGAATAACGACTTCGAGAGTCGCTCCTCATTGTGCTGCGTTCAGAATTCTGCTTTTTTCACGCAAGACCTCAGGATCACGATGTATTTTCGACTTGCCAAACGAATGCTGATGGAGACGGACAAACGCTTGTTGTGGAAACTGGCGTGGAACATGGGCGTCAAAGGACTCGTCAGTGTGCAAAAGCACAAAAATCGTTTGGCCAAAGGCGAGTTCTTTCCGCCGTACCTCTACATTTCTATCATCAACAGTTGCAATTTGCGCTGCCAAGGTTGTTGGGTAGACGTTGCCCACAAACAGCAAACAATCGATGTACCGGCGATGAACCGGATGATCTCTCGCGCCAAAGAGATGGGAAATTCTTTCTTCGGATTGCTGGGCGGCGAACCGTTTATGCATAAAGAGCTGTTCGAAATTTTGGAAGCACATCCGGATGCATATTTTCAAGTCTTCACCAACGGGCACTTCATCACTGACGAGGTAGCCAAACGCTTGCGAAAGTGTGGCAATGTCACACCATTGGTCAGCGTCGAAGGATCGGAGATCATCAGCGATCAAAGACGCGGCAAGGCGGGAGTGCTGTCGGCGACGATGAGGGGCCTCCAGAATTGTCTGGACAACAAAGTTATGACGGGTGTCTGCACCAGCCTCTGTCAGAGCAATTTCGACGACCTGTTGACCGAGCAATGGGTTGATCGTTTGATCGACATGGGAGTGATGTACACGTGGTATCACGTTTTTCGTCCTGTGGGTCCTGAGGCATCGCCCGAACTTGTTCTGACGCCTCAACAAACGCGCGAGGCACGTCAGTTTGTTGTAGATATGCGGTGTAAGAAACCGATCATCTTTATCGATGCTTACTATGACGCTGATGGTCAAGCGCTTTGTCCGGCGGCAACGGGATTTACACATCACATCAATCCTTGGGGTGATATTGAACCGTGTCCAGTGATTCAAATTGCCAGTGAATCGATCCACGACCAACGACCACTGGACGAGGTGTTTAACGAATCGGATTTCCTACGAGACTTCCGCAAAACGGCGGCTCAGCACACGCGCGGCTGTATTGTGTTGGAGCGTCCTGACTTGATCGAAGCATTGGCCGATCGTCACGGTGCCAAAGACTCGACGGCGCGCAAGACCGCGATCGCCGAACTGCAAGCGGCTAATGCACATCGTTCACAGTACGATCCAGCAGCCGCAGCGATCCCAGAGAAAAGTTGGGCTTATCGAATCGCCAAGAAAATCGCCTATCATGATTACGGCGCATACAGCGAGCATTTTGAACCTGAGAACTGGATAGATCCAGAGCTTCAAGCATCGGATCGAGCTGACGCGAAGACGCCCGGACGTGGTGACGGCGATCTGGTGCAGCTGAAATAGACTTCCAACGGACACCATGCTAAGTTTGTGCCACGACCGTGAGACTTGATTGAGGATGGCTTTTAGGAAAACGTTATGGGATTCGCTTTCTTCATCGGCATGATACTCCTGTTCGGTGGTTTCGCTTGGTACGCTTCTGTGCAAGCCAAAAAAAGAACCGAAGCCTACCGAGCACAGGCAGCCGAGATGGGACTTGAGTTTGCCGAAACGGCGGATGAACTGGTTGAAATACTGGGCGATTTTGCGCTGTTTAAGCGGGGACGCACTAAGAGAACCCGCAACGTGCTTAGCGGCGATGCCGGAGATGTCAAAATTTCCATTTTTGATTACCGCTTCACCACCGGTAGTGGCAAAAGCAAAAAAGTTAACCAACAGACGGTGGTTCTATTGCAGTCCGCGAATATCCAAAGCCCGATGTTTTCCATGCGTCAGCAGGGATTCTTCGACAAATTTGGAAAAGCGCTCGGGTTTCAGGACATCGATTTTGCCAGCCATCCAAAATTCTCGCAGATGTTTGTTCTCCAAGGCTCAGACGAAGAAGCCGTGCGAAGATTCTTTACGCCAAGTCTGCTGGAGTTCTTTGAGTCGCAAGAAAAGGTTAGCGTCGAGGGCGGGATGGGCCGGGTGATGATCTACAACGCCCGGAAGCGACTACCACCTGCGGAAGTCAAAGATGCTTTGGCGAAAGCCTATGAGGTCTACGGTCACATCGTTGATCAAGCGTAGCGCACTGTAAGGCAAAAGCTAAGTTCTTATTTCATCATCGCGTACGCGTGAGCCAAAGCACCCAATACTGGAGCATCGTCGCCGCAAGCTGAGAATTCGAACTGAGTCAGGTTCTTGAATCCGTCCAAGCAGTATTGGCGGTAGGCGTCTTCGGCTCTTTGGCGATAACGATTGCGAACGGTTTCAGACAGGTCGCAGACGCCGCCACCGATAACAACCAAATCGTAATCTCCCAAATAGTTGATGCTTAACAATCCAATCCCAAGGGCCTTCGCTTGATCGTCAAACAGTTCCAACGCCAGCGCGTCGCCACCGTCGGCAAGGTCACGCAACTGCTTGGCCTTATCCTTGAAGGTTCCCGACTGTTGATTAAGCACATGATCTTTCCACTGAGGAAGTGATAACCGATATTCAAGCTGATGGGTGAGGCCGGTTAACGATACTGCCGATTCAATGGTCGCTGTCGCATTGCCAACGACCAGCTTTCGGTCGTGCTCATGCCGAAAAGCGTACTCAGGTAGCAGCACGTGTCCCGCATGACCTGCGCGGCCTTCGAGCCCGCGAACCACTTGGCCATTGCGGACTTCTCCACCGCCAAGTCCTGTTCCGACGATCACCATGAACAATGAAGACACGTCCTCCACGCTGCGGATGCCGAGTTTTGATTCCCAACTGAGCTTGCCGTTGCGGATCACGTATTCGCCAAGTGCCGCCGCTTGACCGTCACCGACGTAATGAACGGCAATCTCAGGGACGAGCTTTTTCAGTTCCTTCTCCAACTCAAGTCGGATTGGATAGCGATCCCAAGCCGTTGGATCAAGGTTGGGTGTCTTTAGCAAAACACCATCAAGCGTTGCCGGGCCGGGAGTCGCGAGTCCCAGGGAGGTAATTTGGTCTACGGAAGCACCGAGTCCTTTCATTCCCTGCTGGACTTGTTCGACAATTGCAGCGATGGTCGCGTGAGGACCGTCCGTCGAGCGCGTCGCGAATTGATCTGAAACGTAAAGTACATTTTGTTCGTTTCCGCCAATCGTAACGGTGGTGGTGGTGCCACCAACATCTACACCCACATAAAATGTCACAGATCGATACCTTGCACTTAACATCTCTAAAAGCCAATGATTATAGTGTGCAAACCTCGAGTTGTCGCCATCCCAATACTCAAACGGCGGAAGACTCAGCAGCGCATAGGCGACCGCGCGTTGGGGGGGAACTTGGGTGCTGTTTGCCGATGCAGTTCGATGTAATAATTATCAATCGCGATCGGTTTAATCAACGAACTTGTAACTGCAAACGTCAATCATGATTTTTAGAACTTTCCGCTACATCGAAACCGGTGAACTGGACTCGACATCGTCGGTTGACACCGCTGATTTGGATCAGGCTCTTGTCGATCATTTCACGGGCGATCTGAAGTCGCTGTCGGGCGATCTAGAATTGCCGATGGAGCGACCAGTACCGGATATCAAATACGTTGAGTATCGAATTGGTTCAGATCTCAAGGGCGGCGCTTTTGTGCTGTATTATTTCCACGACGAATTAATTTTGGCTTCGTTGTTGCTCAAAGGCGTCAATGACGAACCTGAAATGGAATTGTTGCAGGTTTTCAAGTATTTATTGCTAGAACCAGAAGGCATTGACGAGGAAGAAGGACCTACTGACGAGGAAATAGACGAAATACTGGCGATGGATGCTTTTGATTTCGAAAGCGTTTCGGACAGGCCGGCGTTGCTTTCGGTGGTCTATGAACTTGATCCTGATGCGGAGAGCGCGTTAGATCAGGTAGAGAGAATGAACAACCATCTAGCGTCTGCCTTTTTTCAGCTGCCGACCGAGAGAATTGATGACGGTCAACCGGAGGCTTGATTGAACGTGATCACCTAGCTGTGGTGTGATCGGCGACAATTTTGAGCAAGACCTTTAGATCCAGTGGTTTGACAAGATGATGGTCAAAACCAGAATCCATAATAGCCTGATGTTCGTGGTCTTGGCCGTATCCAGTTAGGGCGATAAAGAGAGTATCTTTTAGTTCTTCGCTTCGTCGCAGCTGCTTCATCAGAGTCATGCCATCCATGCGTGGCAATCCAACATCGATCAGCGCCACATCGGGCAACAGTAAAGGCAGCTGCAAGGCAGCTGTCTCGCCGTCAGCGAAAGCTTGTACGTCAAAGTCGCGTGCTGAGAGGGCAAGCGACAACGCATCACGTGAATCATCATTGTCTTCGACCAAGACAATCTTGCGAAGGTTCTCAGAATGTGCTTGGTTGGGTATGGATGTCCCGCGCGGAAGACGGACTTCGAAATCAGATCCTCCGTTGAATCCGGGACTGACGACGCTAACGCTGCCGTGGTGAGCCTCGACGATTCGCTTGACCAGATACAAACCGATGCCGAGCCCACCCATTGAACGATCTAGTGTCGTGTCCTCTTGGAAAAACAGCTCAAAGATATCTTGTTGCAATTCTGATTTGATGCCCTGCCCTTGATCGGAAACAACCGCGACAAAGTCACCTGAGTCTGGATCGATGCTGCAGCTTAGGGTGACTGCCGTTTGCTCCGGAGAGTATTTTGAGGCGTTGTCCAGTAAATTGACGAAAACCTGATGTAGACGAACTTCGTCCCCGCTGATTTGAAATTCATCGGTTTGACACTCAACGATCAGACGCTGTTTCTTCTCCAAAAAACGAGGCAGACTGACTTCGGCGATTTCTCGGACCAACTTCACCAGGCAAACTGGTGCATCCTCAAACAATATTTCGTTAGAACTGATGCGATTGACATTGAGCAGATCCTTCAGCAAGCGAGAGATGATATTGGTTTGGCGAGTAACAATACCAATCGAGTTCCGGTGGTCCTCAGGAAGATCAATGGGCCTGTCAGAGGGTTGTTGGAAAACGTCTAAAGCGTACTTGATGGCCGCTACCGGATTGCGCAGTTCGTGGGACAGCATCGACAGAAACGAGTCGCGGCGCTTGACCTGTTCGGCAGCCAAGAGTTCAGCTTCTTTTAGTTCGTTGATGTCTTGGATGGTTCCTGCGAAGTACGTTATCTTTCCATCGTTATCCTTTTCCGATCGTCCTGTAATCCTGACCCAGCGATAATTTCCTGATGAATCTTTCATGCGTAGCTCGCTCACGAACATGGAACCTGTGTGCATGAACAAACGTCGGTTGTTTAGGAAGTCAGACAAATCATCTGGATGAATCCTTTTCAAGGTCAACGATCGCGAGTTTTCCAAGTCGCCGGCAGGCAAGCCTAGTAGTCTTTCAAGATGCTCGGTCAACAACCAATCATGGCGATCTGGATCGACTTCCCAGATACCCACCATTTTCCCTTCAAGGGCCAGATTTACATTACGTTCTCGGTTGCGAAGACGTTGCCGCCCCAATTCAAGTTCGGCTTCATCAAAGATCAAACAGTAGACACCAATGACGTTTCGAGGTTGCTTGACTTGGTCAGGAATTAGGTAAACCAAGCAATTAGAATCCTCGACGAGCTCTTGGTATCTGACAAAGCTGCCAGTAAAAGCTCGATCAATATTCGGCCGCGCTGATTCCCACATCTTGCCGCCAATGACTTTGGCAAAACTAGCGCCCATCAATTCTTCATCGTTACTGTAGTCTTCATGGAAACGTCGGTTTGCGTAGGTGATTTCGTAGTCGCGATTGATTAAGCAGATCCTGCCCGGGGCGCTGGCGAGGATCAGCGACAGCGCTTCCTGACTGACGCGCTTCGCGGTTACGTATTGAGATAAGAAGTAGAAACCTTCGATGGTTGCCGGGGCGTTAGGGTCTTGATTTTCAGCATAAAAGGGCACAAGGCGAATGCCAAGAACAAACGTGCGCTGAGAAACACAATATTCCGCTTCGTAGTCGACAGTTTGCCCGGCGATTGCATCGACGAAATTGTCAAGCGAATCTTCGAAACTGTCCGCTCCTAAAACTTCTTTGATGGGTTTGCCGATGATGTCATCTGGTCGCTTATCCCATTGATTCGCGTAGGCTTCATTAGCGTACAAAATCACAAAGTCTTTACTGATGGCGGCGAATTTAGCTATCGTTGCGCCCAACATTTCTTGAAAGCGAAATTCGGATTCAAATCTATTTCGAGACACTTATGGTTACTCAGATGGAATTTCAAGTCGCAGAGGTTTGCCAAGTCGCAGAGGTTTTTCAAGTCGCAGAGTTTTGCAGAAACACAAAACGAAGTCTTTGGCGACGTCGTGGCGACTACAGATTAGAGTAAGGAGTCGGTTTTAGGAACCATTTGTGGATTTTGGACACGGTATCTTTGTATTGTGGCAAATCCTTCATCGCTTTCCACCGTGGAGAATCGAGAAACGCTTTCCAGTGTTTTTTGTGATCTTCTTCGTTTGCTGCCCACAGCATATAGACGAGGTTAGGCATGTCGTGCCCGACGATGGTCTCGCCAAAGAAAACTGGCCCTAGTTCGACATCCTTCATTAACTGAATCTCGCCATCGTTGAACATATCGACCTTGCGACGAGCGTGTTCTTCGGTGTGGCTTTCGTACAGACGAAGCTCAAAGATGCGAGCGCTTTGGTTGGTTGAGGCTGCTGGCGTTTCAAGACTGCTCATTCCAGAAAATGCTTTCAGCAAACGCGTTTCGATACGTGAAAAAATGCCATCCTTGAGCGGTCGATCGGTGTGGAGTTTGGCCGCTCCTTGGTAAGTGGCGTCAGTCCCAAGTTTCTCATTGCAAGCGGCAAACGCATCAACGTTGGGCCAGACAATCAACACGTAGATCGAATGATCATTTTCGTCCTCGAGATTGTGGAACGCACCAACTTGCTTGACCCCCTGACGCATTAGTGCCGGAAGCAAAGCCGCTTCAAGATACTCATCGGCGATCTTCTGTTTTTCGAAATCGAATATCTTGTAGGTTCTTAGTTCGTAGTACTCGGCGGCCATCGTGGGCTCCTAAAGTTTGATTTGATAAAAAATTTAGCGCTCTATTGAAGAAGCTTGTCCACAACCGGCATCATTGCATCGACCCAAATTTGGTAACCGTCCGCGTTTGGATGCAAGGCGTCGGGCATAATCGTTTTTGGCAAATTGCCGCTGTCGTCGAGAAACTTGTCACCGATGTCCAGAAAAAAGATGCGTTGGTCATCGGCAAAGTCCTTGATGATTGCATTAATTGCATCGTTCTGCTTTCGCATTTTGCCATCGGGTGTTTCGTCGCGAGGAAAGATCGCCAACAGTAAAATCTTGGCCTCGGGCATCCGCGCCCGTAGCTCTCGCAGAATTTCCTTTATACCGGCGGCCGTCTCTTCGGGCGGCTCGGTGCGGTGGCCCGTGTTGTTGGTGCCAATCATCAATGTAATCAGCTTCGGAGATAAACCCTCAACCTCGCCGTTACGAAGGCGCCACAGAACGTTTTCAGTTCGATCACCACTGAAGCCAAGGTTCAATGTATGTCGAGGCTTGAAGTGTTGCTTCCAAGCTTTTCTGCCTTCGGTTTCGAAATGATGCGTAATCGAATCACCAATCACGATCATTTCGACCTTCTTCATTTTCTTTTTCTCGTTGAGTTTCTCCAAGTGGCGATCGTCCCACCAGTCCAACGCCCATGAATCGGTTTGGACGTTAGCGGTGAGTGATTTAGGCAGAGGGTCAACACCCGGATAGTCTCTCCAGATCCATCGGATTGCATCGGGAAGGACGGCGCCTCCATGATTACCATTGTGAGCTCCACCGCCGTACTCGAATTTGTAATCGTAGTCCTTGTGCTCTAGCGCTTTGGCCATTTGCTGGTTGGCCAACGGCCAGTTTCCGTGCTCGTTGTCGAGGTCGTTGCTGCCGTCCTGCAAGTAGACACGAATCGGTTGCTTTTCAGTCTTGCGAATGATGCCCGGATAGGTGTCGCCATGACGAATGTTGACGAAGCTGCCGATGTGGCTGATCACTTTTGAGAACTGATCGGGCTTCTCCCAAGCCGCCGTAAACGCGCAAATGCCACCACTGCTGGCACCGCAGATTGCTCGACCCGCTGGATCTTTGGTGATTTTATATTTGGATTCAACCTTGGGTAAAATCTCTTCCAACAAAAATCGAACATAGTCATCACTCAGTGTGTCGTACTCGAAAGAACGGTTTTCAGGTTGTGGTCGCCAACCGGGTTTTTCTGGAAGCTTATCTTTCTTGTGCCCCGGATCAACAAACACACCGATGGTGACCGGCATCTGTCTCATGTGAATCAAGTTGTCCATCACGACGGGGGCTCGATACTCGCCAGTTCGATTGACGTAAGCGTGCCCGTCTTGAAACACCATCAAGGCCGCTGGTTTGGACGAGTCGTATTGCTTGGGAACATACACGTAAAATCTACGTTGCGTTCCGGGGAAGATTTTACTTTCGAGGTGAGTGAACTCTTCAATGGTTCCTTGCGGCGCAGCCTTGTCAATCATCGAGTCGGGTCCGTGAGAATAGCGAGTCGGCTTTGGTTTTTTCTGCTGATAGGCTTGAGCATGCGTCGGAATGAAGGTCAAAAGGGAAACCAAATAAACGAGCCATGGCCAAAGAGTAACGTTCACCGCGGGGCGGTTTCCTTCGGTCACCATCAAGCTATCTCCAGTAAAATGTTTCAGTCGTGAGCGGCAACTTCAGTGAAGTTATTTGCAATATGATGATAGCAGCCATAGTTGGCTAGATGAGGAATTGAGGTCAACATTTATAATTTTCCACAGCATTTGATTGAAATGGAATGCCTGATATAGCGGATGTAATTTGCCAGTTGTGCCAACGCAATGTCAAGCTGGGAACGACCAAGCACCATCTAATCCCTTGTCGGTGCCACCGCAACAAATGGTTTCAAGCACGCTATTCTCGGGAGCAGATGCAAGAGACCATTTCAGTGTGCCGCGATTGTCACAGCGCTATTCACAAATTTGTGCCTCGCGAAAAAGAACTGGGACGATACCATAACACTATCGAATCGCTGTTGGCTCATCCTGAAATCGGAAAATTCGTTCAATGGGTTAGCAAGCGCAAATGACATTCTGATGGCGCCCCTTCAATTTAATGAATCACGATCCAAAAACATTTACCATTATTGGTGGCGGCATCTCGGGGCTTTCGGCTGCATGGTACCTGAAGAAACTGCGTCCCAACGCGCAAGTGACTGTCTTTGAATCGAGCGACAAAATGGGCGGCGTGCTGCAAACGGTGCGCGTGGGAGATTTCTTGATCGAACAGGCAGCCGACATGTTTGTCGCGCGGCCTAACTTCGCGTTGGAGCTATGCCGCGAGTTGGGCATCGACGCCGAATTGCTCACGACCAAGCCAGTGGAAGAACGGGCGTTTATTGGGATAGGTGACCAGCTGTATCCGGTACCCCAAGGTCTATCGATGATGGTTCCGACGCGCGAGCAACCGATTCTCGAGACCAATCTGTTGACCGCCGCGGGCAAGCAACGTTTTCTGTCCGAAGATCAGATTGCTCCTGCTGAAATCGATGGCGACGAATCATTGAAATCGTTTGCCGTTCGTCGGTTCGGCGTCGAGGCTTACGAGAAGATTATTCAGCCCATGGTCAGTGGGATTTACACGGCCGACCCCGAAAAACTGAGCATGCGGGCGACGATGAAGCGTTTTGTCGATATGGAGAAAACGCACGGTAGCCTGATCGCGGGCACGGCATCGTCCGCCGAGGATCAGGCCGCGCGCGGGGCGCGATACGATTTGTTTCGCGCTCCTCAGGAAGGCATTGGCCAATTGATTTCTTCGCTTTCTGATACACTATCGCAGTTGCAGGGCGTGACCATTGCGCTCAACAGCCCTGTTTCGTCCATCGCTAAATCGGACCAGCAATGGACTCTCGACGTTGATGGAAATTCCCAGTCTTTCGATGGCTTGATCGTGGCCACGGGTGCCGACGCAGCATCCCAAATGCTCGTCAGCGTTGACTCGCAACTTTCCAGCTTGCTTACCGGCATCGAAACAGCGTCGTCAGCGATCGTGGCCATCGGCCTGAAGAAAAACCAACTGAAGAAACCGTTTGACGGGTTTGGCATCATCTATCCACACATCGACGGAGGTCAGGTAATTGCGATCAGTTTTTCCAGCAACAAATTTTCCGGTCGCTGCGGCGATGACGAACTGCTGATCCGCGTCTTCATTGGTGGAGCGCTGCAGAGTGAGTTGGTCGACTTAGACGACGAAGCGCTATTTGAGATCGCGCTTGCCCAGTTGGATAAATCGGTTGGCCTTAAAGGGCAGCCAATCTTCAAGCGTGTCTTCCGTTGGCGAAACTGCATGCCCCAGTATCACCTTGGCCATGTGGAACGCGTCGAGCAAATTGAGTCGCTGGTCAAGGCTCACACCAATTTTGCATTGGCCGGTAACAGTTACCACGGCGTCGGCATTCCGGCATGTGTTGAATCTGGAAAGAATGCAGCGTTGTCCGTTTTAGGTAAAGGATCCTCGTCCACCTGAGACCAAACACTGTAACACGACTCTCCGAGTCGTAATGTTGCAGCAATATTGGCTCGGAGAGTCGTGCTACATTGTGCTACGTTCAGAATTCCGAGTTATGAAACGTCGTCTAGTTACTACCGTCTAAGTATTCGTTGTGAAGGGCAATCAACTCGGTCAGGTTACCTGTGTCGGCTTTTTTGACAGAGGAAAGGTATGCGTCTCGAGCGATACTTTTTTCAACGCCAATTGTTTTTTCTGGCCATTTGACCAATGGATGGTCGTTTTGTTTCAGGAAGATGTTTCCGAGCAATCGAGACCATCGTCCATTGCCGTTTAGAAACGGATGAATGCGTACTGCTTCGAAGTGAACCCGCACTGACAACTCAAGCAGCTCATAAGTCTCATTCTCGATCCAGAAGACGATGTCACCCTCAAGCTTGTACAACTCCGTTTGGATACTCTGCCACTTGCATCCAATGTTTAGGTCTTCTTGTCGAAATTTACCTGCGTATTCCCAAACATCGCAGAACATTTCCTCGTGAAGTTTTTGAAACCAGTTCAAATCAAACGGGGCAAGTTTTTGAGATGGCTTAGACCCTAAGTATTTGACGATTGGCTTAAGGATGTTTTGTGCTTCGGCGATGTTCAGTTGTGCGCGGGTCTTGATTGATTTGTCTTTGAGATGAGACGGGTCGATTGGCGTTTCGCCTTCAATTGGATCCCATGTTGCCATTGGTTAAGCCCATAGTTTTCGACGCGATCCAGACATCAACTGATGCACGAGTTGTGAAACCATCTTTTCGATTTGGTTTTGCTCAACGGCTTGAGACTCTAGGCCAGATGTGCCCTGCACCATCCCAACCAACTCGCGCGCCTTTTTAATAGCTTGTTGGTGTCGCAGTTCATAGCTATCCACTTCGTTGGCAAATTCAATGTCCACGCCAAGCGCCTCGGCGATCGCTGCAACATTGGCAAAAGTCGCGTGCTCAACACCCTTTTTGAAGATGGCCTTTAACGTGGAAACCGGAACTTCACTACGCTTAGACAGTGCTTCAAAAGTCATTCCCAACTCTTGGCGTCGCTTATCTAATTTCTCAGTGAAGTTCATTGGAAGCCTTTTCTTAGATCAAAATTATAGCCGTTTGACCGTATTAACATACTATTCATTAAATGATCAAAAGTCAAAAAGTATAGTTTTGTGTATGTTTTTTCAGCGAAATTCTCGGAAAGATCAATAAACCCCCTGGATTCGCTTGGTTTTTTAAGACGCAGGCTTGTTTTGCTTTGGCCAGCAACAGTTACCACGGAGTCGGCATTCCGGCATGTGTTGAATCTGGAAAGAATGCAGCGTTCTTTGTTTTAGATGAAAGAGGTAAAGAAACCTACGGACAGCTGAGACCAAGAATTGAGTCGGAACACAGGAGGTTGGCGTTGCCCAAGCGCATTGTGTCAGCTGATGCGAGCCGTTCAATCCGCAGTAGAAATGTTCTCCCTGTGGCGATCCCATCCACTCTCGGTTAGTGACTTCGGTGTGTCGGACCGAAGTATTCCTTGTAAGCAATTGGACCGTTCCCCGTGTCCCCGTTTCTTTCCTCGAATCGTGGAGTACCGTAGGTAAAATGAAACCTTGAAGGGATTCTGTGCGTAATATAGAGCGGCCCCTGCCGTATCCATTCATTAAACCTTCAGATAAACTGGATTGGTGCCGATCCTAATCCAACAACGAACAGTAATTCCTCTACACTCCATCCAATGACGGAAATCGTCGATTTCTTGAAACCTCGGCTGGTCGGTGACCGTTTTGACGGGCATGCGATTCCGCTAGAGGTATTGAAGGATTTGTCAGTTCTTGAAGAACTGATTGTGGAGGTTGCAAAGTGGCACTTCAAGCGAGATAACCCAGAGAGAAAGCGTATCCCGAAAGGGTTCGCCGATGAAATCTCTTTGAAGGTCACCGAGATCGAACAAGGAAGCGCGATCCCAAAGATCGTGCTAGCAATTGCCTCCGCTGGTTCAACGCTGTTTCCCAGTGACCACCGTGATTGTTTCGAAAAGGCGAAGGACTCTATCATCAAGGTGGTCGACAGCGCCGAAAAGCAGGAGCCTGTACAAGGCCTATTGAGCGATAATCATCTCGCTTATTTCGATCGGATCGGCCGAAGTCTACGCGAGGGTGAGTCGCTTGAACTCAATTATCCAGATCCCAAGCGCCCGGCACGTTTGAATAAGGCAACGAGACGTTACCTTACGCTAGCGACGTCTTCGACGCATGGTTACACCGAAGAGGTTCGTGTTCGCGGGCGCTTGTGCGAGGCTGACCAAGAGAAGGAAAGGTTCCACTTGCGGCTTATTGATGGCTCTCGAATTCCAGCGCCGATCCAACCTGAACATCTCGATACGATCTTGGACGCATTCAGGACGTTCAAACAGGGATCGAGAGTCGTCATCGAAGGGGTAGGTCGCTACGCTAGGCAGACTAGCCGTTTAATAAAACTGGAGTCCGTGGAGCATATTAGTCTGCTTGATGAGATGGACGCAGGCGCCCGTCTTGAGGAATTTAAGGTGCTCAAGAACGGGTGGCTGGAAGGCAAAGGACGAGCGCCGAAGAGTGAACACATTGATTGGCTCATAGAAGTCTTTGAGAGCTACTATCCAGATGACCTGCCTTCTCCGTTTTTCTACCCAACGCATGACGGAGGTGTGCAAGCCGAATGGTCCGTTGGGGATCACGAAGTTTCTCTTGAGATCGATTTGGCAAAACAAACTGGAGCATGGCATCTCTTGAATATGGACACTGATAATGAATCGGAAGCGGAATTCAATTTTTCAAAGTCAGATGATTGGGCAAAGCTAGTCGTGCTGCTTCGAGAGGTAGTCGGCGAGGATCACAAATGAACTCCGGAACGATTTTGATACGCCAGATCCACCCGAGCTTCATCCAAGGTGGACGCGTCGGCTCGAATGCGTTTTGCCCTACATCGAAAGATGAAGGTAAGCTGTCAACTTATGACGGCGATAAGATTGACGCAAAAGCAGCATGGCAGCACTACACTGAAGATTTGGGGCACGAGTCCGCTGGCGCTTACGGTGTTAGTGTTGGCGAATGCGAATTACTGGAATTGCCGGTAGCAGAAGATCCAGCACCTTTTCCCGAACACGTTCTTATAGACTTCAGCGCGTTGGGCAGCAGTGCTGTCAAAAAGAAAAGTAAGAAGCTTCGTAAGTTTGCTGTTGATCGAGACTGGCTCTATCAATCATGAATTCTCGTTGGCCTCCCAGATGTCTACGTTGCCCGTGCCTAGGCATTGGCGGAGGCCCAAAGTCGATTTGGGACAACTGCCTACCTAGATCGCCAAAACAGCTAAGTTACAACTGGTTAACAGAGACAGAAAGTGCAGTAATAGACGAGGCGAAGGAAAATGGGACGCGACGCAATAGCGGAGTCCACGGCTTCTCGCTTCGGTCACATCGACCGAGGGGATTTCAAGCTGGTGACGGTGGCTGAAGCTATGCTGTTCAGAATCCGTTTGCCGGCTGAGACCGCGCATGCTGTCCAAACAACCACGGGAGCATTCGCAGAAGAAAGTTGTTGAGATGCCAACTTATTGCATCTACGCGTTGACCACGATCTCTTCACCGAGTGACCACTTCAGCCGGTCGGCAAGATCGCGCTCGATACGCTTGTAGGTCGTGCTGCGTTCGATGGGCTCGCGGCCCGCTTCGCGGATCAATGCTTCTAGTTTTTCGACCGACAAGAACTCAGGTGTCGTCGCACCCGCGTCGTGGTAGATCAACTCGTGCCGGACTGTGCCGTCCAAGTCGTCCGCACCGTAGGCGAGCGCTGCCTGAGCGGTGCCAATGCCCAACATGATCCAGTAGGCCTTGATGTGATCAACGTTGTCCAACATCAATCGGCTGACCGCGATGGTTCGCAAGTCTTCGACCGACGTAGGTTTTTTGATGTGAGAGAGTCCGGTGTTCTCCGGATGAAACGCCAATGGGATGAAGGTTTGAAAACCTCCCGTTTCGTCTTGAAGCTCACGCAAACGAATCAAATGGTCGATGCGGTGAAACGGTTTTTCGATGTGCCCGTATAGCATCGTGCAGTTGGTGCGAATGCCCAATTGATGAGCAGTGCGGTGGATGTTGAACCAGTTTTTAGAATCGGCTTTGTGCTCGCAGATTTTGTCCCGCACCTCCGGATGGAAAATTTCGGCTCCTCCACCGGGGAGGCTACCGAGTCCCGCATCCTTGAGCTCGGTCAGGATCTCGGCCATCGGCTTCTTGGTCAGGAACTCAAACCAATTCAACTCGACGGCCGTCCAGCCTTTGAGATGGATCTGCGGGTAAGCGTCATGCAAAATCTGCAAAGTGTTCTTGTACCATTCAAATTTCTTCTGATGGTGCAGTCCGCCGACGACATGCATTTCGGTACAGCCATTGGCGACCGCTTCAGCCCCGCGCGCGAGGATTTGTTCGTCTGACATCACGTAGCTTTTCTCGCTACGCAGATCTGAGCGGAAGGCGCAGAACGTACAGCGGTATACGCAGACGTTAGTCGTATTGAGATGTGTGTTGATGTTGTAGTAGGTTGCGTTGCCACTTTTGCGTTCGCGCACCAAATTGGCCAGTTGCCCGATATCGTTGAGCGGAATTTCTGGATCGTAAAGCAGCATGCCATCGTCCATGCTCAGACGCTCGCCCGATTCGACTTTTTCCTGAATGGTCGCCAATCTTGGGTCAACGGTATAAATCATTGAAAACTCTTCTTTGTCTCTGTGGTTTTGTCGCGTTTTAATGCGTAAGTGCGAACGGTCAATCTATTTATCAACCGCAAAAAAGTCCACCTCATCTCAACCGTTTGCGGTCAAACGGGAAGTAATTTGCGTCCCGAGCAACCTTCCATATGGGCCGCTAAATGACAAGTAAGTCAATCAATCCTATCGTTAGTAACCCCATGCTGATTACCGAATTAACATTAAAAAAAGCGGCGTTTACCCGTGTCAAATCGTCCGGCCTGACCAACGAGTGCTCGTAAATCAGCAATCCGCAAAGGCACGCGATGCCGATCCAATACAGCCAGCCAAAACCTAGCTGCGGTCCACACCACTGGCCTAACAACGGCAAGAGGATTAGCAAACCGATCATCACCGCATGACAGACGGCCGCCAATCGCAGCGCACCGGCAATGCCCAACAGCACCGGAATGCTGTTGAGCTTTTTTTCTCGGTCGTATTGATAGTCTTGGCAGGCATAGATCATGTCGAATCCTGCCACCCAAAACAGAACCGCCAGCCCAAGAACCACCGCTGGCGCGAGATCTTCCGGCTGATCGATCACGACCAAACCGCGGATCGCCACCCAAGCACAAACGGGGGCAAGAGCCAGCGCCATTCCCAGCCAGAAATGAGCCAGCGCGGTGAAGCGTTTGGTGTAGCTGTACCCAAGTAGTACTAGCAGCACCGGCACAGAGACCGCCAGCGGCAGCCAGTTGGGTAGGAACAGTGCGTTGCCAGCAAAAAAAAGTGCGGCTGATCCGAGAGTGAATAACCAAACCGAGCCAACGGACAGTTTTCCCGCAGGTAGATGACGTCCGGCGGTGCGTGGGTTTTCTGCATCGATCCAACGATCAACCAACCGATTAAACGCCATGGCGGCGCTGCGGGCACCAACCATGCAGACCACGATTCCAACAAGGTGCCACCAGCGAAAATGAATAGGGATGTCGCTACTGACCGGAGCCACCCACGCCATCACCGCCGCGAGAATTGCGAATGGCATCGCGAAGATCGTGTGGCTGAAGCGAATCATCTCCAGAATGTTTTTTAGTTTGTTCAAGATACGTAGCTGCGGTTTTTAACCGTAGAAAATTTGTGTTGATCAATTCGGTTGAAAACCGAATCTACGCGCCCCAACGTTTGATCAAATCGTGCTCGATATCGAGGTGATCCAAAATTCGTGCCACCACAAAATTGATCATGTCGTCGATGGTTTTGGCTTCATGGTAGAAACCGGGTGACGCAGGAAGAATCGTCGCGCCGGCTTGGCAAGTCTTAAGCATGTTTTCGATCTGAATCTGTGACAGCGGCGTTTCACGCGGTACCAAAATCAACGGCCTCCGCTCTTTCAAATGCACATCAGCGGCGCGTTGAATCAAGTTGCGACTGGCGGCGGTGGCAATGCCGCTCATCGTACTACCGGAGCATGGACAGACGACCATCGCACGCGTCTTAAACGCACCACTGGCTATCGGCGTCATGAAATCGCCGTGGTGGTAGTATCGAACCTGATCCGTTTCGCTGGCGCCGGGCACCAACTGATTCAGCTGGAAATTTTTAAGATCAACGTCGATTCCCATTTCGTGCTTGAGAACCAACTTTCCGGATTGACTGATCGTCAGATGAACTTGAACATCAGTCCGCAATAGCGTTTCGATTAAGCGCTGCCCGTAAGCCACGCCGCTGGCTCCAGTGATCGCGACCACCAGAGGCAAACTCGCATTGTTGCTGGCCGACATGTCTATTTGACTCCCACGTAAAGCGTCGCGATACCAAAAGTCAACGGATAGAAATCAACTTGGCTCAATCCGGCCTGTTTCATTTTATCTGCCAGCGCCTCGTAGCAGGGGAACTCACCGACACTGTCGGGCAGATAGTCGTAAGCGTTAGATTCGTTGGGCGCTAACGCCCGTCCGATTCTTGGCAGGATGTTTTTGAAGTACCAGCCGTAGAGACCTTTGATGGGTTGTCGTCGAGGAACCGAAAATTCCAACACGGCCACTTTGCCCCCCGGTTTGCAGACGCGCGTCATCTCGCGCAGTCCCTGATCGGTGTCGGCAACGTTTCTCAGACCAAATGCCACGCTGACGATTTGAAACAGGTCTGAGTCGAAGGGTAAATTCTGAGCGTCTGCCTCAATAAATTGGACCTGTGAGTCTCGGTCTTTCTTCTTTTTTTCTCCAACGTCAAGCATGCCAAAACAGAAATCCGACGCCATCACGGGAACTTTTGAATCGGTCTTTTTCTCATAGGCAAATGCTAGATCGCCAGTCCCGCTACAGACGTCGAGAATTGGATCGGCTTGATTGGGCGCCGTTTTTCGCACCGTCAGCCACCGCCAATACTTGTCGACATTCATCGACAGCAAATGATTCATGCGGTCATAGTTGGGCGCAATATCGCCAAACATTTTTCGCACGCGCTGGTTGGATTTATCAACTGCCATCAAAAGTAGTTTCTGCTTGGTTGGATAGTCGGCTCAATCACGGGGTCGTCACGGCGGCAGCACCGACTACCTGCCCTTCTCATGACCGGGCTAAACAAGATACATTAACGGCGTCAAAATTGACACAGTCCGTTTGTTGCTATCCTGCCTCTTAAAGAAATCTCACCCGCCGTGTCTGCTCCTGCCGCCCGTTTTGATGTTGCTTTGTTGCCCGCCGCTGCCGAACCGCTGGAGGACACAGTCGTTGTGGTGGTCGATGTGTTGCGAGCCACGACCACAATCGTTTCCGCATTGTCCAATGGCGCGGCAGAAGTCATCCCCGCTCCCTCGGTTGACGCGGCGCGAGAACTCCATCAACAGCTGGGTGCCGGTTCGATCATTGGCGGGGAACGGCAAGGCAAAATCGTGGACGGGTTCCATCAGGGAAATTCTCCTGTCGAATACACATCGGAAGTGGTTGAAGGCAAACAATTGATTTTGGCCACGACCAATGGCACCGTGGCAATGGAGCAGTGTCGGGCGGCGCGAAAGGTGATCATCGGGGCGATGGTCAACGTCGATGCGGTGGCCGATCACGTATACGCTGAGGAAAAGGTTTGCGTGATGTGTTCGGGGACGGACCGCATCATCACTAGCGAAGACGTTTGTTTTGCTGGATTGTTGTTGCAGCGCGTTTTGGAGAAACGAGCGGCTGCTGAATTGACGCCGCCATTTTTAACCGACGCCGCCTCCATCGCACTGGATCATTGGCAAAGTGTTGATCGGCAAGTACAAGATGGAAATCCACTTGCCGATTTCTTCCGCGCGGCGCGTGGCGGAATCAATCTGGTGCGCATCGGTCATGATGCTGATATTGTGTTTGCCTCCACGATCGACAGTTTCACTTCGGTGCCTGTGCTTGATCTTGAGCGTTGGACCATTCGTTAGCCCAGCAAGTAATTGGTGTTCTAAATCCTTTGCCAAATTAAAAGGGTATGTTTACCTCAAACGCGAGGTCATAATCGAGGAGTCAAACTCACTTCCGGAGAACTCGATGAAATACCGTCCTGCCTTGCGCGTGCTTCTCTACTCAATTGTCTCATTATCGTCCCTCCTCTTGTTCGTTAATCTGTTACACGCAGAGAAACCTTTTGAATCGCTTCCGGCGGGAGGACAGCGACTGGTTGCGTTGGAGAAAACAGCACCCGATCGCCTGAACGTTAATCTGGGCGGCGGGAAGCTTGGTCAAAAGAAAGTGCTCGATGTCGATCACTCGGCCTTTTCCCAATCGTTGCAGGTGCAGTTGACCGCACAGCCAGAAAATACTTGGGACACGAGTATTAGTACGGTTACGACAGAGGCCGTGAACAAAGGCGACGCGCTGTTGATCGGCTTTTGGGCGCGTGGCAAGCCGCTTGAAGGAGTTGGAGGTGGTGTGGCTGAAGTGGTCTTTGAACTCAACGGGCCGCCGCACACCAAGAGCGTGCAATACTTGGTGGAAACTCCAAGTGACGGTTCGTGGCAGCACTATTGGGTCAGATTCCGAAGCATCGACGACTATGCCGCCGAGGGGGCAACGGTCACATTTCAGACGGGGTATCTCAAAGAAGAATTTGAGTTGGCCGGCCTAGAAGTGTGGAACTACGGCGATGCAGAATTTGAATCATTGCCCCATACACCGTTGACCTACGCCGGGCGTGAACTGGATGCCGATTGGCGAACCGAGGCGGATGAGCGTATCGACCAGATTCGAAAATCGGATCTTGAGGTTAAGGTCCTCGACGCCGATGGAAATCCAATTGCGGGTGCTTCGGTGCGCGTCCGCCAGAAATCTCATGCTTTTGATTTTGGGACGGCCACTTCATCGCAAATGATCGTCGGTGACCACGAACAGAAATCGAAATACTGTGAAGTGCTGTTGGAGTATTTCAATGTCGCCACGATTGAAAATGGACTTAAGTGGATGAGTTGGGACAAGCATCCCGGCAATCAGCCCCAAACGTTGGCGGCTATGGAGTGGTTGAATGAGAACAATATCGCCGTGCGTGGCCATGTGATGGTATGGCCGGGGCATCGTTACCTGCCGGAATGGATCAAAACGATTGAAGGCCAACCGGAGACGCTATCCAAAGTCATCGATGGCCATATTCGTGAAGTCGGTTATGCAACGCAAGGTAAGTTGCGTGATTGGGATGTGGTCAATGAAATTTTTGACAATCGAGATCTAACCAACGTGCTGGGTGACGAGGCGGCGATACATTGGTTTCAGGAAGCGCGTCGGGTCGCTCCGGGGGTGGATCTGTACTACAACGACTACGCTGGGTTGGTGCGAGGCGGACATCCGACCGCTCATAAAGATCATTTCGAGAAAACGGTTAAGTACTTGATTGATAACGGAGCACCAATCGATGGCATCGGCATCCAAGGACATTTCGGCGCGTTGCTGACACCTCCAGTCCGACTGGTTTCGGAACTTGACCGCTGGAACGCGTTGGGGCTCAAGATTCAGATCACCGAGTTTGATGTGACGGTTCCGAACGAGCAGTTGCGGGCGGATTTCGCGCGCGATTTTTTGATCGCATGTTTTAGCCACCAAGCAGTCGACGGCATCGTGACTTGGGGTTTTTGGGAATCCGCTCATTGGGAACCCAAAGCAGCACTGTTTGACGCTCAGTGGAATCCCACACTTATTGGCCAGCATTGGATTGAACTGACCAAGAAACGCTGGTGGACCGACGAGAAGATGACCACCGACGAGGACGGCAAGTTGAATCTGCGCGGGTTCAAGGGGACTTATTTGGTCGAGTGCAATGGTGTCACCGAAGCGCTGACCCTTGGCGATGAAAGAGCGTCGGTAACGTTGAGGCTAAAGTGAAAGCTTTGGGGTGGTGGCATGCAAACGTTTGAGCGCTGCGGTGGCCGAAGTTTTGAATGCAAAATAAAAGAGCCCTCTGATTGCTTAGCCCGCTCGGGCCTCAGGTGCGTTTTTTTAACGACTGGATTTCCTGAGCTACGCACGTTCGAGACGGTATTGAGCGTGGCTTGAACCACGCCGGGTTCTTTGAGTTCGTCGGCTTTCGGGGTGCTAGAGGTGCTGAAAAAAATCTAGCGCAGATGCTTCTCGTTCAAGAAACAACGCGCTGGCACGGCCACAAAGGCTATCGACAATAATCGGGCGAAGTCGGTCTGGTGAATAGCGCCGTAGAAAGCAACCTCATGAGAGTGATTTGTTTGCATCATGACTCCTCGAAACCAGTTCGTGTTGGGCCTATTTCGCTATCCTTTAACGCGAGTTCCGTTGCGTCACTTGGTGAGTGGGACTTTGTTGATCAGCGCCACGGGCAAAATTGTGCTTTTTACAAATCGTACGGCCATTTTGATAAAGAAACGGCCGAAAGTTGCGGTGTGAGGCTTTCCTTTGTCCATCGAAACTCATCTATCGGAAGGCCTTAGCGGCGACTAAAATCTCAAGCTTTCGACCCTTTACCCATACTTCGTGAAAGACACCAGGCCATCCTATGAGCATGGAAAAGATCGTTTCTCTCTGCAAGCAATGCGGTTTCCTCTTTCAGTCCAGCGAGATTTACGGCGGTCTGCAGGGTTTTTGGGATTACGGTCCACTTGGTGTTGAGCTCAAACGCAACGTCAAAGAATCGTGGTGGAAGGACATGGTCGTCTGCCACGACGACATGAGTACGCTCGAAGGTGCGCCTTCTCCCTACGCGATGGAAGGTCTGGATTGCACCATCATCATGCATCCACAAGTTTGGAAGTGTTCGGGCCACTACGACCTGTTTCACGATTACATGGTGGATTGCAAGGAAACCAAAAAACGCTATCGCCACGACCAGTTGAATGGCCGTTGGGTCGAGGCGAAAAACCAGCGCGTTTTCATTACGGCTGCTGCTGGCGACGACGAAGTCGAATTGATCGAGAAACGGGCGATGAAGTTCTTCAAGATCCGCGCCAAGAACATCGAGGACATTAAATACGATGGCGATCCGGTTTGCTTAACAGAGATAGAAGATCTTTCAGAGGTTCTTGGCCCTGACGCAAAAGCTGTCGGTACGCTGACGGAGCCTCGTGAATTCAATCTGATGTTCAAGACTTACGTTGGAGCACTTTCTGGCGAAGAAGGAACTGCTTTCCTACGACCGGAGACGGCACAAGGGATTTTCGTTAACTTCAAAAACGTCATGGACAGTACACGGCAGAAGCTGCCGCTGGGGATTGCTCAGATCGGTAAGAGTTTCCGCAATGAGATTACACCGCGTAATTTCACTTTTCGTTCGCGCGAGTTCGAGCAAATGGAGATTGAATTCTTCTGCCACCCCGACGAATCGCAAAAGTGGTACCAGTTCTGGCGCGATCGCCGGATGGCTTGGTATCACGAGATGGGCATCCCGGAGGACCGGTTGATTTTGCGTGAACACACGACCGACGAACTGGCTCACTATTCGATCGGGACAGCGGACCTCGAGTACGCCTTCCCGTTCATGGCCGAAGGTGAATTTGGCGAGCTCGAAGGGATTTCGCATCGTGGTGATTTTGATCTGCGCAGCCACATCGAAGGGAAGCTTGACGAGAAATCTAATCCGTTGGAATTGCAGTTGGATGAAAACGGCAAGCCAAAATGGAAAGGCAGCGGCAAGAATCTTGGTTACCGAGATGAGCTGACCGGTGAGAAATATATTCCTCATGTGATTGAACCATCGGCCGGTGCGGACCGTGCGACGCTGGCGTTTCTCTGTGAAGCGTACACCGAAGACGAACAGCCCGACGAGAACGGCAAGATGCAAAAGCGCGTCGTGATGAAGTTTCATCCGCGACTGGCTCCGATCAAAGCTGCCGTGTTTCCGCTAGTGAAGAAGGACGGCATGCCTGAGGTTGCGAAGAAGATTTATTTGGATCTGAAGAAACAGTTCAAGGTCTTCTACGACGAAAAAGGCGCCATCGGACGACGTTACCGACGTCAAGACGAAGCGGGTACCCCGTACTGCATTACCGTCGATGGCCAGACGCTGGAAGATCAAACGGTCACCATTCGCGACCGCGATACGTTGGAGCAACAGCGCGTGAAGATCGACGAATTGCGGGGCATCATTCAACGCCGGATTGAGGCTTAGCCAGAGCCCATCCTGAAGCTTCATGGCTGCGTCGACTCGAGACGCGGCTGTCGATGGCATGACCATTAGTTGTGCTACGGCCGTTACAGTCGGAACCAGTTTGGTGGACTTGCAAACACTAGATGTTAGTAAATCCGCCTTGTTAGCGATTCTCAGACAAAAAACGCTCGATTCTAAAGCTAGATTTGCAAACAATAGGGGATGCGGCGTTTTAAGCGCGTCTTCTTTCTACTGATGAATTTCTGAGAGTTTTATATCTATTATGCCTCGTTCGAAAAATCAAAGATCACGTCGCCGGAAGAGTCAAGAAGCACTTAATTTTCATCGGCTCGAACCGCGAAAAATGCTCGCCGGCGATTTGCCCACCGGAGTGAATTTGATCGTCAATGGTGAATTTGAAACTTTCACTAATGACGAAACATCAAACGTAGTCAACTCGTTTGCCACCGCGCGGTTTTACGGAAGTGATTTGGTTCCGGGGTGGACGGTCGATGATGGAGACGGAGACGGATCGCAACGCATCAATCTTTTGACATTCGATAACGATCGTGGGACTGTCTTGGATGTTGATTCGACGCCGGGACAAGACGATCGATTGTTTCAGGACGTTAACGTCACCGTTGGGCAGCAGTACGTGTTTTCGTTTGATTACTTCGGACCAGAGGAACTCGATGGTGTATCTGAGGCTTCTAACGAGTTCGAAGTGTATTACAACGGAGAACTGCTGGGCGCAATCGATGCAACCAACCGATATCAACAAGCGTCATTTGTTGTCACTGGGGCGGCTAATGCTTCCGACGGATCGACCGAAGCTGGTGATACCGTTTCAGCCCGTTTTGAATTTCGTCACGGTAGCTCTGGCGATCGCGAAGGCGACGGGCGCGGATCACTAATTGATGCGGTCAGTTTGGTCGCGGTTACCGATCAAACCGTCGTCAATGGAAACTTCGAGGGCAACGATGCTGCGGACGGACCCGATTTCGCGCCCGATGATGTTGATGGTTTCTCACTGTTTACGTTCGCCGATGATACCCAAGACCGTGTGATTCAAATTTTGCCCGGTGAGGATTCAAGCAGTGGGAGTTTCCTCAATCTCAATTCGTCAACCGATTTGGTTGATCAAGTCTTTCAGGATTTGGCGACCGAAGCCGGCCAGAGCTATTTTGTAACGTTTGATCTGCGCGTTGACCCAACAAGTACTGCTCAGGCCGATGAACTGCGTGTACGATTTGACAACCAATTTGCTGGAGTCTTTGAGGCCACCGACCAGTTCCAAAGTTACGGGATCCTAGTAGAGGCGACTTCTGACACGAGCCGTCTAACGTTTCGCGAGGCCGATGGAGTTTCTGATGACGGCGCCAGCCCACAGATCGACAACGTACAATTTTTCCAAATCAATGACGTCGATTTCCCGGTCAACGACCTTGTTGTAGATGCCAATGGTGATGCCGATGGTCTGAACACGGCTGTCGTGTTTGCGGAAAATGGCGGCCCGCAAAGTATCGCATCAGAGGTAGTCGTCAGTCACGATTCGGGCCAAACGCTTAATTTTGCCTCGATCGCATTGATCAGTGACACGATTTTGTCGACCGAATCATTGGCCGTCGACGTTGGATCGACCGGTATTGTTGCTCAATATGATTCTCAAACGGGTGTGCTGGAACTCGAAGGCCGCGCCACCGTTGCCGAGTATCAAGAAGTCATTCGGACGCTGGTGTACGACAATACTGCTGACACTCCAGTGGATAGACTCGTGGGTATCTCGGTAACCAATTCCGAGATTGTTGACGACACCAACTTCAGCCCTCGCGCGTTGATCAATGTCGCGGCCGCCGAAGCGTTAACCTTGGCAACGATCAGTGACCAATCGTTGAGCTTTGGCAATTCTTTGGACCTCACTCTCGATGCGACAAGCTTCGCTGGAAACGAAGATGCGTTGAATTTCGAAATTGTCGATGCTGGAGCGCTCGCAGGGCAGTTATCAGTCTCTCAAACGGGACAACTTACTTTGCCCGTCGCTGCGGAGGCTGGCAGTTTCGATGTTGTGGTTGCGGTCGAGGATGAGACGGGTGAAAGGGCTGAGCAAGCATTTACGATCGATGTCGCAGAGTTTGTGCCGTTCGAGGGTGTGGGTGCTCTTTCGAATGTTCCCAACGAATTGCGAAATGATATTTATACTTCCGAACCACCTCAGAATATCGATCTGGATTTGACCTACGATGCAGTGTTCGACACGACTCAAGGTGAGATTCGCGTTCGTTTGTTGGACAATGAGTCACCGACGTTCGTGAACAACTTTGTCAATTTGGCACGCGACGGTTTTTATGACGGGCTGACGTTCCATCGCGTGATTGACGGATTTGTCGGTCAGGGCGGTGACCCGCTGGGAACAGGTATCGGTGGCCCGGGATACGAGATCGCCGACGAAGTCGGTAACGACATCGAATTCGACGCTCGAGGTCAGTTGTCATTTGCCAACGCGGGTAACAACACCACTGGAAGTCAGTTCTTCTTTACGTTTGCGCCAACGTTTCTGAATAATGGTCAGTTCTCAGTCTTTGGAAATATCACTTCCGGTGACGCGGTGCTTGATCAGCTTACCCGTACTGAACTCAATGGGATACCAGTTCCCGGTGTGGTTCCTGACGTGATCAATTCCATCACAATTGAAGAAGTCTAGTGGTGCGTCACAACTAAAAATGAGGATCGGCGCCATCAGCCGTTTTGGCGTTAGCCACGGTTGCAGCTTGTTCAACGGCGGCTAACGCCGAAACGGCTTATCCCAAAATTAAGCTGTGACGGACCACTAGACTCTAATTTTAGGAGTGTGGCTTGGTTGCGTAGTGATGACCAATTATTCAAACTATACAATTCGAGCCCTTGAATCCCATGAGACGATTGCAGTGCGGCAACTGGTGCTGCGTCCCAACCAACCGATCGAGGCGTGCCACTTTGTGGGTGATGAGGCCGCTGACACGTTTCACTTCGGCGCAGTCACCAGCGCTGGTGAGGTGATTGGAGTTTCGACGGTGTTGTGCTGCCACGAGTCACGCTACCAGCAATTTTCGTCTCAGCGTCAGTTGCAACTTCGTGCGATGGCAGTTTTGCCAGATTTTCAGCGGCAGGGAACAGGAAAGGCGCTGTTGAACGTGTGCCTCAAAGAGGCAGCCAAGCGCGACTGTAAGACTCTCTGGTGCAACGCGCGATCGAGTGCTGTCGATTTCTATCTGAAAGGCGGCCTTTCAATTGTGAATGAGGATGCGTTCGAAATAGAGGGTGTCGGTCCCCATCACGTGATGTTTAAGCATCTGGACGATTGATGGGGTAGTTGGTTCGCAATCTGCATACCGATTGGTATGAAGACTGGTAACGAGGATCAAAGTTGTTTTCCGATGTGGGGAAAAGGTCGCTGACATCAAATAATTATTGCAATATAATAATTATTAGATGGCGTTACGCACTAATCCGCCTCGCGCGTGAACGCCTGAAACTAAAACGCAGGTCCTGTTGAATCACCACACAATAATGCGAATCAGATCTATGACAAAAATCCTATTCTCGATCACCGCTCTCGTTCTTTTCTGCGGAACAGTTTCTGCTCAGAGGCCCACTCCTAACCAAGTGCTTGATTTGTCTCATTGGCATCTGTCTTTGCCAATCGACGTAAAGGGAACCGGCAAAGCAACGACGATTTATGAAAAAGAGCTTGCCGATGGTTTTGTGGACGCTGAGAATTTTTATGTCAATGAAGCGGGTGATGGCGTCGTCTTCAGCTCGCCCATTAAAGGCGTCTTGACCTCGAAGAACACAACTTACACCCGGAGCGAATTGCGAGAGATGGGTCGCGCCGGAGATACAAGCATCGACAGCAAAGGTGTGAACAAAAACAACTGGGTGTTCAGCTCTGCCCCCAAAGCCGATCGAGAAAAAGCCGGCGCTGTTGATGGCATGTTAGACGCTTTGCTAACGGTCGATGAAGTGACCACCACGGGTGCAATTTGGCAACAAGGTCGAGTGATCGTTGGCCAGATTCACGCCAACGACGATGAGCCCTGCAAGCTTTACTACCGCAAATTTCCGCATCACGAGCGTGGGTCAGTTTTCGTTGCGTTTGAACCACGCGAAGAAGATGATAAAATGTACCCGATTATCGGAACAAACGTTCCCGACTACTACACTCAAGATGGAGCAGTCGTCGAACCTGAGGACGGGATTAAGCTGGGTGAGAAGTGGGGATACCAGATCAAGGTAGTCGGCAATGAATTGACTGTAACGATCCGCCGTGAAGGAAAAGAAGACGCGGTTCAAGTGATCGATATGTCTGGCGGTCGATACGACGAAGGTGGTCAGTACATGTACTTCAAAGCAGGCGTTTATAACCAAAATAAAACGGGCAAGCCTGATGAGCGTGCTACCGCGACGTTTTACGAATTGAAGATTACACACTAATGATTGTGCCGAGATTGTCGTCGCTTTTTGCTCAGCGAAAGGCGACTTTAGTTAGCGCGTAGTAGATTTCGCCAGAGATCCTTGGCCGATCAGGAATTCTTGCGAATCTGACTACTTGTCAATTCGCCACTGGAAAGAACGTCGCTACGTCGTGGTTGTGCCGTCAGTGACCAGCCAATCGAGGCCTACCGCAAAGATTGCCCCTAACGTTGTCGCAACGAGATAGATCCACAAATGCGTGAACGTTCCAGAAACTACAGCCGGTGCGAGTGACCGAGCGGGGTTCATGGATGCTCCACAGATTGGACCGGCAAACATGGCCTCCAATCCTACGGTCAGGCCGATTGCCACACCGGCCACGATGCCGTTTTCCTTGTGGCCGTTGGAAACTCGCAAAATGACAAACATCAACATCGCCGTGAGGATGAACTCCAGCGCGAATGATTGCTGCCAAGAACCGGCAGGCAGCGTACTGCCGAGGGTCAGATGCCCAGGAAACAAACCTCGAAGTGTAAGGCTGGCGAACAATCCGCCACAGATTTGTGCAACTATATAGGGCAGCACTTGCGAGGTTTCGAAACGGCCAGCAACGCGAAATGCGATGGTGACTGCCGGGTTAATGTGTGCGCCAGAGACATCACCGACCGCATAGATCATCGCCATCACGATCATGCCAAATGTCAGCGCGATGCCAACGTGAGAGACGGCTCCACCGGAAACATCGTTGATAATGATTGCTCCGGTACCTGCAAACACCAAACCGAATGTACCAATTGCCTCAGCAGCGTACCTTCTTAAAGTCACCATCGGTTGGCTCAATTCAGTTTGCCTGAGCGTCGGTATCGTCTCGCTTCAGTTCTACACGCAGATAGTTGGCACGTTCCATGTTGCGTTGGTCGGTGTCGAGCGTTTGCTTGCAAATCTTTTGTAGATGAGCCGGTTGGGTGCGTAAGAACAGCTGGTTGATGTGCGGGATCTCTAGATTGTCCAGCAAGCCAAGGTTGACTCCCATCCGCACCCGCGACAGCAAGTACATGGTCTCCTCGCTGCTGATTTGTTGGGCCGTTTGCAGCGTGCCGTAAGCGCGGCTGATGCGGTCAAACAAATCGTTTTGTTTCTCATCAAGCAAGTATTGTCGCGCTTTACGCTCGTAGTCGATTACGTAAGGAATCACGTCGGCGACCTGGTCAATGATCTCTCGCTCGCTTTTACCGAGGGTCACCTGATTGCTGATCTGATAGAAATCACCCATTGCTTGGGTGCCCTCACCGTAGAGTCCTCGCACGACGAGATTGATTTTTTGGAGGCTGCGAAAGACCTTTTCGATCTGATGGGTAATCGCCAATGCTGGCAGATGAACCAGAACACTTACCCGAATTCCCGTCCCGGCATTAGTTGGACAGGCAGTCAAGTATCCGAATTTTGGATGGTAAGCATAAGTAAGTCGCGATTCGATATCGTCGTCAAGCTGGTTGATTTGATCCCAAGCTCCGTCGAGATTCAGACCGGACTTCATTACTTGTATGCGTAGATGATCTTCTTCGTTGACCATTAAGCTCAAACGTTCCCGACCATCGATTGCCACAGCGCGCGCCCCGTCTCCATTGGAAAGTTCGCGGCTGATGAGTTGTCGTTCAACCAGCAATTGTCGGTCGAGCGAATTGAGTTTGGCGACGTTGAAGAAATTTAGCGTCGTGAAGGCATCTTCTTGACTCAATCGCTCGCGCACCGTTGATTCGATGTTGGCTTTGTCGATATCATTGCAGCGTCGGATAAAGGGGAAATCCGCAAGGTTCCTTGCCAAACGAATTCGGCTGCTCATTACGATGTCGGATTGCGGACCGTCTCCTTTGAGCCATTCACCGCTGGATGAGTGTAGTTCATCAATGACCATGTCGACGCTCCTCCAACATGCGGATTCGATCACGGCAGCGCGTGGCGGTTGAGTATTGCTCCAGCATGATGGCGAATTCTAGCTGCTGTTGCAGTCGCTTCAACTCGAACGTCTCGCGGATGTCATTGACCTGTTGCTGGTTCAGCAAACCCATCGACAACCCCAAACGAATAGAGGAAACCAGAGACAACAGTTCCTCATCGGAACGTTTCACTTGAAGCTTAATCGCGCGAACAGCGTTTTCAACTTGATTCTCGATGTTCTCCCGGTAATGGTCGAGCATGACTTGTCGGGCGGCGCGCTCATAGGCCACGATCGTGGGGACCGCCGCGCGGACAAGATTTAGTAATTGTGCTTCAGTCTTTCCAAGTGTCGGGCCGTTCCCGATACGGTAGAAATCTCCCCAAACATCGTCGCCGTGAAATCCGCGTCCTGCGACTCCGGCACGAATTAGCCATCGGAAGACCTGATCTAGTCGACCTAAGGTTGCCAGCGCCGGCAGATGCAGCACGACACTGGCTCGCATGCCGGTTCCTACATTGGCGGGGCACGCCGTCAGGTAACCCCATTTAGGACTGAAGGCGTAGGACAGGTGTTCTTCCAATAGATCATCGGCGTGGCTGATGTGATGCCAGACGCTATCGAGATCAAACCCGGCAGCCATCACCTGAAGTAGAAGGTGATCTTCTTCGTTGACAACTACGTTAGTATCGCTGGTCGCGATCTGCGGATCGGTTGCCGAAATGGCCTGCGGCGCGCTGAACTCGGGTGATGGCTGAGGCAGTTCGTCCGACGCCGCGGAGATGGCATCGAACAAATCGTCTTTGAAAGATTGCTCCGGCAGAAGATCGTCGATATTCCAATTTTCTAATGCTGTACTTGAGCTGTCGAATTCTTCATCAAGCCCAAAAGTCTCCAGGTTTACCACGACCTCATCGTCATTGGGTAATGCTGAATTAAATGTTGGGCTGTTTTCTTTGTTATGACTGGATGCTTGATGCGAATCGTCTTGGGACTCTCGGGAACCTATTTGCCTTGTTTGATCTTCGCCACTGGCGTCGATGATCGCTTGGAATTCGATCAAAAACTGCCGCTCAAGTTCTGCCAGTTTTTCTGACGGTAAAACCACCATGTCATGTTGTGGTTGATGTCCGTTTATTTTCTCAAGGCTCTCAGCAACATTACGCGCTGATTCACGTTTCTGTTCGTCCGAGGCAGCGTCGGGGAATGGCGAGTCCGCTAAATTTCTTAGCAAACGGATTCGGCTGCAGACAACCACATCGCCGTCGGTTCCATGAAACTCAAGAGCACTTTCAGAGAACTCGCCAAAGAATTCACCGAAGGAGGGTTTGTCGTCGGATGGGGTTTCACTCACTCGCTTTGCCCTCCCCTTCAATGGATCGAATGCGATCGCGCAGTTCTTGAGCGTGTTCGTAGTCTTCTTTCTGAACTGCCTCTTTCATCTCTCTTCTAAGGCGTATCAGTTCGGTTTGTGATTCGGTGTCACACACACCGCGTTTGGGCTGTTTACCAACGTGTTCGCTACCGTTGTGCACGTTCAGCAACAGCGGCTCGAGTTCTTCGCCAAAAAATATATAGTCGTGCGGGCAACCTAGTCTGCCGGCCTGTCGAAATTCGTAGAAAGAAATCCCGCAGATTGGACACTCTTTGCCATCTAGTTCCTTGAGGTCTTCGGCGGTCTGTTCTAGTTTCAGTTGCGAGGACAGAACCCCGGAGATTTTTGGGGCCTCTTGCTCCTTTTCGTTGGTTTGCAAATATTGCTTGGCGCATTCGGGGCACAAGTGGAGCTCAAGAAGCCCATCTTTGCCAGTGAGATCGGTGATGTGGAATGTGGCTGGCTTTTCGCATTTTTGGCATTTCATTTTATATATACTCAAACTCCAAAACTCAGATTTACGCGCGGGACGCGAACGAGTCGATCACCAAAGCGTGGCTGATTTTGGAGGGTGTTGGAAATTTGGCGAGGAAACCGATCGTGCCATCGTCTGCCGATCCACCCCTAGGGTCGAATTTTATCTCCCTAGCCAGCGCGACACAAGGTTGTTGTTCTGTTGGGCGCAGTCTTGCCACCACCAGCTAAAATAGGCATTGACAGCCACCACCAGCGTTTTGACCGCGACTTTATTTGCGATTCAGGCAGTCTCACGTGTCGGACTTCTGGCATGTGACGGCGACAGATACTAAAATCTGGCCCTTGCAAAGTCGCGATTGCTCAATTGGAATCCGCTGTGCATGCAACCTCAACTGGCAGCCAGTTTTGGTCAGATTTTCCCTCTAAGAATTCTTCGCTTGATGAAATGCAAACCGCTTGTCGAACAGTTTTGCGAATTAGCAATGGACCACGACGCGGTCCCAGTCTTCCGAAAACTGCTCAGTGATACGCTAACCCCTGTATCGGCGTTTCGACGCATCGACGAAGGCCAGACCGCCTGCTTATTCGAAAGCGTAATCGGTGGCGAAAAAATCGGCCGCTACAGTTTTCTCGCGGCGTCTCCGCGACTGGAAGTTTTCGCACGGCAGAACACGGTTACCGTCGTCGAGGATGGCAACAGCGAGTCGTTCGAGTCTGCCAATCCTTTGGAAGAGATTCGCAAGCGGATCGAGAACGTCAAAGTTGCCTCGTTGCCGGATTTGCCTCCTTTCACCGGCGGTGCAGTTGGGTTCGCAGGATACGACGTGGTACGCTACGTCGAACATTTGCCCGACGCTCCGCAGGACGATCGACAGTTGGACGATATGTCGTTTGCGTTCTATGACGAAATGTTGGTGTTTGATCACATCAAGAAAACTATCGTCGCTATCACTCTGGCGTGGCCCGATCGGTACGAGTCGTCACAGTCGGCTTTCGAGGATGCCAGCGCTAGATTGGATCAACTGGTTGGGAAATTGACCACCCCTGCGGCCAACGAATTGGATTGTACCGATGTGGTGTCGGTAAACGAAACTTCATCCGGTGCCGAGTACCAGTCAAATTGCACTCAAGAGCAGTTTGAATCCAATGTGAAGAAATGCATTGACTACATCGAGGCCGGTGACATTTTCCAAGTGGTCCTAAGCCAGCGATTACAGATTGACATCCAATGCGATCCGCTGGAGATCTATCGCAGCTTGCGCGTGCTTAATCCGTCGCCGTTTATGTTCTTTCTAAGATCCGGCGGCCCGGGTGGTTGTACGCTGGTCGGAAGTTCGCCGGAGATCATGTGCCGTGTGGTCGATGGAGAAATGACGGTTCGTCCGCTGGCTGGAACGCGTCGCCGAGGCAAAACGGAAGAGGAGGACGTCGCGCTTGAGAAAGATCTGTTGTCCGATGAAAAAGAACGCGCCGAACATGTGATGTTGGTTGATCTGGGCCGTAACGATGTTGGCCGAGTCGCCGCTTATGGATCGATCAAGCTGCCTGATGTGATGGTGGTTGAAAGATACAGCCACGTGATGCATATTTCTTCGACGGTGACGGGGCAACTGAATGAGGACAGCGATGCGTTTGACGCGCTGATGGCCAGTCTGCCCGCGGGAACCGTTTCTGGTGCTCCCAAGGTGCGTGCCATGGAGATCATTGACGAATTCGAACCGCATCGACGGGGCCCCTACGCCGGTGCAGTGGGCTACATCGATTTCTCAGGCAACATGGACACGTGTATTGCGTTGCGAACGATCGTCATCAAGGACAACATGGCGTACGTTCAGGCGGGTGCAGGAATTGTTGCCGACAGCAATCCAACCAGCGAATACGAAGAGACATTGAATAAAGCGCGTGGTTTGGTGCGAGCGATCGAAATGACACACGCAAGATTAAAGCAAACGTAGCGCAAGCGTCACGCTTGCTTCTATCACTACAAGACAAAGGAAATTCTGGTGAGAACGTTACTCGATGAATCGCAGCTCAATACTGGCGTTGAGAAATTAGCACATTCCATTAACGAAGCGTACGGTACCAAACCGCTGACGATCGTTGGAGTATTGACCGGTAGCGTCGTTCTGATGGCTGACCTGATTCGCAAACTGAACATGCCGCTACGCGTGGGTGTGGTGCAAACCAGTAGCTATCAAGGCACCGAACGCGGCGCTTTGACTATCAATTCGGACATGATGCTGGACATCACCGGCCGAGATGTCTTGTTGATCGACGATATTTTCGATACTGGCCATACCCTTCAGGAGGTGCGCGACCTCATGAAGAAGCTTGACCCGACCAGCCTCAAATCTGCAGTGCTGTTGTGTAAGACGGGGCAACAACAGGTAGATTGGATGCCTGAGTTTGTGGCGTTTGATATTCCAGATGAATTCGTCGTCGGATATGGATTAGACTACAATGACGAATATCGAAACCTACCTTTTTTGGCTGTTTTGGAGCCAGAAGACTTGGGTGAGTAGATTCGATGGTCCATCGAATCTCCAATTCACTTCGGTTAGCAACCGAATCTACTTGAACGCTCAATCAACCTGATGTCGATTTCCACGCCAGCAATTCCTCGCAAGCCGCTACGACTGGCGATCTTGAATCGACACTTCTGGCCGATCTCCAATTCAGCGGAAATGGAGGTCGCTTGGTTGCAGACGGCACTTGTCAATGACGGCCATGATGTTGATGTCGTCACCGTCCGGTGGCAAAAATACTGGCCAGAGAAATTCGTCTTTCGCGGCAGTCAAGTCTATCGCCTGTCCAAGCCGCTTTCTGGCCCTTTTGGCAAATACCGATTCAACAAAGCCCTTTCGGCTCACTTGGTCAATCGAACATACGATGGCATCATCACTTTTGGTTTGGGTGATGCTACCTGCACGGCTGCATTGGGGTTCGGTGATTCGGTGTCGTTGGTGATTCGAGTCACTGCTGCCGCGATCGATGAACTGAAATCGTTTGGCAAGAGAGAGGCTGACGCACTGATGGCAGCCACTCGGATTCTTGTCGACAGTGAATCGACCCAGACAGCGATCCTTAACCGAGTTCCGGAAGTGGAAGGGAAAGTGTTTGTCGCTGCGAGCTGCATTGATCTGGACGCGGATATGGTGGCCGATGTTGCTCAACGGCAGCCAGTGGAGCCCTTTCGATCGTTGGTTAGGCAATCCGGATCGCGCGCCGCGCTGTCTGATGCTCATCCGATTTTACAAATCGAGCCCCACCAGCCTTTGGTCGTGACGTGCATGGCGATGGAAGACGATCGTGGTGTTTGTGATTTGGTCAAAGCGTGGAAGGTAATTCAGCGCCAGCACTGCACGGCGAGGCTGTGGGTTCTTGGAGAAGGTAAAGCATCCAAGAAAGTCTGGGATGAAATTCTTGAGCAGGATTTGGTCTACACCGCGATCATGCCGGGCTTCTTCGATTGTCTGTCAGAGATTTTTCAAGCAGCCGACCTCTACGTCCATCCAGCCCGCTCTGGTCTTGCTTGTTGCGTGCTTGAATCGGCGCGTGCTCACGGCGTGTGTGCGATCAGTACTGCACCACGCGACCGAATGATCGAGGTTGGCAGAGAGAGGCGTGAAGTGGCTCGCGGTATAAGTGACAGCGCGAAAGATTTGCCTTTCGTTCACTGCCCTAAAGACGGATTGCTAGTGCCACGGCAATCACCTGAAACGCTCGCTGGTTCGATCCTGTTTGCCCTCGCCGATGGTGATTTTCGATTTCGAGTTGGAAATCAGAGCCGGAAGAAGTTTGCCGAAAGACTGGCGATCGGTTCATTGGCGGATCCTTATCTGGAAGCCATTGGAGCATCGCATCTTGTTGCGGCCGCCGAAAACAGCAACGTTGAGGCTTCGCCTTGAGCCGGTCCATCTTATACATTGTCGATGCGCTCAACACGCTCGACGAAAATTTGCAGTTGAAGTTGCTGGCCTCTGAATTGATTCGGTCAGACGGCTGGGAAGTACATGTTGCTGTTATTTCACCATCGAAGGACGCGTTTAACCCGTTTGCCGAGATCGATGTCAAGATACACCGACTAGCCGAACCAACCGGATTGTCTCGGCGAGGCGGGATTGGGGCAACACTTGTGGCCGCGCGAGCCATGCAGCGTTTGTTCAGCTCGATCAAACCGAACGTGGTTCACTCTTGGGGGCAAACGGCTCAGCGATGTCTAAGTGTGGCCAGAGAGTTGACCAAATCTAGCGCTTCAGATCCAAAGTGGATCAGCACTTTTCCCGGTAAGTTGAAGAAATCGAGTTTGATTCTCAGCGCGTTGGACCGGCGTGCATTGACGAAAGTAGAAAAGGTGTTCGTCCCGCATGTGAGCATGAAGCAGTCTGTTTTGGAGATGGGTGCTGCTGATGGGCACGTTGCCGTTGTCCCCAATGCCGCAGCGGCACTTCCCGATCGGAAAGTGTTTCGGTCGAGATTGTTGGAGCGGGTCGGGCTCGCTGGCACCGCATCGATCGTCGCCGGTGCGGTCGCTGATCTTGTTCCGGCGACGCGCATGAAGGATCTAATTTGGGCGACGGATTTATTGAACTGCATTCGCGATGATTTTCATTTGGTCATCTTTGGAGATGGTCATCAGCGGCAGAATCTGGATCGTTTTGTCAGCTTCACCGAGGCTCAGTCCCATGTGCACTTTTTACCGCCAGAGGAGGCGGAGGGTTTCGTTGGATCACTGGATGTCTACTGGCATTCGCACCTGCTGTATCCATTGGCGAGCCCGCTGTTGAGTGCGATGGCCAGTGGTGTCCCGGTGGTTTCAGTTTTTGGTGACGGCACGCAAGAAGTGGTTCTGCATCAGCAAACCGGCATGGCCGTTAACTTTGGAGCTCGCGACGAGTTTGCTCGATGGACGAAGTTTTTGATTGAGAAACCTGACGCGGCGCGGCAGTTGGCCGACCAAGGCAAGGCACATGTGTTGGAGAATTTTCCGCTATCGGAGATGGTGGACGGTTACCGATCTGAATATTGATTGTTCTTTCGTTCAGTTGGACGAAAATTAAAATCAGCAGCCCGTGTGGGAATCGAACCCTACCTCTCCAGCTTGAAAAACTGACGGCCTCACCTGAAGCCCAACGAGCCAAATTGTTTTCGGTGTTTAATACTTAATACTTAATACTCAGTACTCAGTACTCAGTACTCAGTACTCAGTACTCAGGACAGGATTCGAACCTGCAACCTTTCGGGCTTAAACCGAATCGCTCTTCCGTTGGCGCACCTGAGCATTCATTTGAAAGTTCAATGGGGAGTGAAGGAATCGAACGTCCCGCCACCTCACAAATTTGGGCATCCGGGTTACAGCCGGACGCGAGGAACACACCCCAGTTTTAAGTTAGTAGCGTGAGTGGGAGTCGAACCCACAAACACGAACGCTTGAAATTCGCTGCTTTGCCAATTTGCATACCACGCCAGATGGTTTGAGTACTCAGTGCCGAACACGTGAATGCGGAAGCGGGACTTGAACCCGCATTGCGGCATTCAAAGTGCCGTGTCTTGACCAATTAGACGATTCCGCAGCGACCCAAACCGGATTTGAACCGGTGCTCTCCACCGTGACAGGGTGGCGTCCACTCCAAACTGGACCGATGGGCCAAACGATTGTTAAACCAATCGATAAGTAGTCCTGGTCGGATTCGAACCGACGATTTCCTCTTTGTAAGAGAGGTGCCTTCGCCACTTGGCCACAGGACAGTGTCAGGCGGAAGCCGTGGGACTCAAACCCACAAGTCTGACGACCCGTCTAGCCACTTCGGGTGACTTCCAATGGTGTTTGTTATATTTTCAAGCTGGCCGATCGGAATTGAACCGACGTGGACTTGATTCACATTCAAGTTCCCGAACCAACGCGGGACAGCCAGAGTTCCGGAGACAGGAATCGAACCTGCGATCTTCTGGTTCAGAGCCAGACGCAATGACCAACACTTGCTACTCCGGGAAAACGTTTTGTTACATTGTTTTCTCAGACATGACCGCTAATCTTTGGTTCACTGTTTTGTAAACTTGTTTTCATTTTCAGCTCGGGGAGAAGAATTCGAACCTCCATCACCTGATCCAAAGTCAGGCAGCCTACCTTTAGCCGATCCCCGATCGAGATGAAGCATATTGCAATGCCGCAGCCGTTCAGCACTTTGAATTCCGAACTCCAAGTTCCGAATTAATACCTCAGCTCCAGCGGGAGGAATTGAACCTCCAATCATCCGCTTAACAGGCGGCTGCCTCACCATTTGGCCTCGCTGGAATATCGCCCCAATCGATCAGGCCGAAAAATTGCGGGAGAAGGAATCGAACCACCGACCTCGAGGACATGAACCTGTGTGCCGGAATTTGCGGCTATTTGATTCCTCGACTTCCGGCACTACTGAGCTAACCAACTGCTCTATCCCGCCGTGTTTCCTATTAAGTTTTGTCACCAAAGCGCCCAGCGAGAATCGAACTCGCATCTTCTGCATGGCAAGCAGATAGGTTCCCACTACAACATGGGCGCGAAATCAGGAGCCAGACTTCAGAAGCAGACAACATCCAAAATACTGCTACCCGACTGCCGTCTGACACCAACCAGAGCACCTCGTGGGAGAATCGAACTCCCGTTTGCGGACTGAAAATCCGCCGTCCTTCCACTAGACGAACGAGGCATCATGTTTCACTTTGGAAAAACAGTGGATTGGGAGGCGCTCGAATCCTCGTCTTCTGGCCTTCAACCAGATGCTATACCGTCTCAGCTACCAATCCCGACATTCATTTGATCCATTCGTTTTTCGCAACGCTTCAATCGTTCCACAAAAAAAGCCCGGTGTTTATGGAAAACAACACCGGGCCTTCGAAAATATCAATCGATTATCAGCCAAGTGCTACAGACGCATCGGATGCGCAAAACTTAAATTCGTTTGTTCAAAAACGAACTTGGCTTTCGATCCAATTTTGGTCTTTTCCGGCTGACGTAACGAAGTCATTGCTCTATCTTGGTTTCTAGTTTTGATTCAAAGCTTGTAAGGCAGCAGTTCCTCATGTTTTGCCGCTTGCTGTATAGACGAACATATCACCAAAAAGTTCACCCAGTTTTGAAGAAAATTTGACAAACCTTTTTCCGGTGGACATTGTCCTAGGTCTACTGACTGAACAACACAATCTCGACAACTCGTTTGACACGACAAAACCATGATTCAATTCAACATCCGCGAAGCGGACCTGACCGACAACGCAGACACTAGAGCAATCATTCAGATCATCGATTCTTATGCCCTTGAGCCACTTGGTGGAGGAAAACCGTTGCCTCCATCGGTTCGCAAGCAACTGATCCCCGGACTGCAGCGGCATCCGACAACCCTCGTGCTTCTTGCATTTGACGAAGATAAGTCCATCGGCCTTGCGGTCTGTTTTATGGGATTTTCCACGTTTCAAGCCAAACCACTCATGAACCTGCATGATTTTGCGGTACTGCCAGAATATCGAGGCAAAGGAGCCGGTAATGCATTGCTCCAAGCCGTTGAGAACGCGGCGGTCGAGCGAGGCTGTTGCAAAGTAACACTGGAAGTTCTGGACACCAACATGCGAGCCATGGCACTCTACCAACGCTGCGGATTTTCCAATCCAGCTGCCGGCAACTCGGAAACGACCATTTTTTTGGCTAAGCCGCTCCCTTGCCCGCCTGCCAATAGCTGATCCATCTGTGGTATTCTTTCAGCAGGTAATGTCACTTGAAACCGACAAAGCCTCACCGCAAAATCATGTGCGGCCGCTGACTGCACGATTCCATAGCGAGCCGCAAACGAACTTCAAACCCAACCCGACCACGTTTCGCCTCAACCAACACGACGCTCTCTTTCATGACTCGTTTTCGCCCGTGTATCGACCTGCACAATGGTCAGGTTAAACAAATCGTCGGCGGCACTCTGCGCGATGACGGGACGGCTCCAAATGAGAATCATGTTTCGCAACATGAAGCGTCTTGGTTCGCAGAAAAGTATCGAACCGACGGGCTTACTGGCGGGCACGTGATCAAATTAGGCCCCGGCAATGACGATGCCGCACGTTCTGCATTGGCAGCTTGGCCGGGAGGATTGCAGATCGGCGGGGGGATCAACCATCAGAACGCGACCGAATGGCTCGATGCTGGAGCATCACACGTAATCGTGACGTCATGGTTGTTTGACGAAAAAGGAGCACTCTTACCTAGCCGGCTTGACCAAATGGTGCAGTTGATTGGTCGTGAACGGCTGGTGATCGACTTGAGCTGCCGACGCGATGGCAGTTCGTGGTACGTTGCCATGAACCGCTGGCAGACTCGCACCAACGTCAACATCGACCTAGCGACTCTGGATCGATTGTCAGCGTACGCCGATGAGTTTCTGGTTCACGCAGCGGATGTTGAGGGACTTTGTCAGGGCGTTGATCTTGAGTTGGTCAGGTTACTGGGAAAATGGAATGGCCTGCCAATAACATATGCCGGCGGTGCCGCAAGCATGAGCGACCTAGAGCAAGTCGCCGACGCCAGCCAAGGAAACGTCGATATCACCGTCGGTAGCGCGTTGGATTTGTTCGGTGGCGATGGCATTACGTACCAAGACTTGCTTGACTGGAACGCTCGACAAAAATGAATCACTTGGCTGGCGGATTGCCTGCAGGTCATTCAAACAGGCCTGTTTAGCACCGGCAGGAGACGTTTGATCGGATCAACCGTTGACGCAAACGCATTTCCAATCGCGGCATGAGTTTTCATATCAAGTTCGCCGGTCCATTCATCCATAAAGAACTTTTTGACTTCGATGCCGATCGAGATCCCGGATCCCGGAAAATTCTCATGCACCCATCGTGAAAACCGAGTTGCTCGGAAGCGGACGTTACGACGCACATCTAAAGGGCCGCCTGGGAAGTCAAACGATTTCAGCGAGTCAACGAAGCACTGGACGACCGGCTCGCACCGCTCTAGGTCCATCCCTCCCGTACAGACGTTGACCTGCGGATTATCCAACGCCGCAGCAGCAGGTTGATCTGGCCCTTGGCGGCGATGATTGTACGCGTGTAAATCGTACACGAAAAATGTTCCGAACCGGCCTTGAAGGTCGCTTAGCAGCTCAAACATTCGGCGATAAAATTCGTCGTAAAGCAACCGCGATCGCTCGACCATTTCCTCTCCCGGTGGTTCTTTCCAAACCTCCAACCCCCATGCATCGCTTGGGCCCCGATAAACACAGCGGTGTCTTTTACGATTCAAATCCACCTCAAACCGACTGCGCAAACCGACAACTCGGGTTGGTGCAAACTCGGTCCACACACCGGTGAAGGGATCTTCTTCGCGCAACCGCTCTTGGGGCGAAAGTGCCAGCTTATCGGCGAGCTCGGCTCGCACCACATGTCCATCATGAATCGCAACCGCCACTACGGGCGTATCGCCTGCCTTGACATCAATGAAACCCTTCATCGGCGAATGTGTCACGGTTACGTTCTCCCCTCCCGCAGTGGGACTTGAGCGAATCTGTTCGTTTTGATTTCAAGGTTTTGAGATGGCAGAACAACCCGACAGATAAACGATAGAAATCCATCTAGCTTTAATATCCTGACCGGTAAGTTTATACTTCCCTTCTGATCAAGTCACTCAAATTCTGAAACACCTTCTACTTTAACGCGCGGTCATGAAAACTTTTACTGGCATGATGACCGGGATTCAGCCATTGGTCTTGGTAGCCTTGCTTGTGGTGATCACAATTTCAAGCAATCCGGCTCCAGCGATTTCACAAGTCACCCTATCCTGTGACTTCTCTTCGTCAGCCCGACGAAAAAAGCCCATGCACTATCACTGGAATGTCAGCAATCGGATTTCTCCCATCCGACGGTTCAACATGCCTGTGGGTGAAAGACCTTTGATCAATGTGGTCAGGCCGCTTGGGGGGAAAGCAAAGGACGGCAAAAAAATACTCGAACAAGACACCTACAAATGGAATG
>CALHPU010000066.1 GCA_938036435.1 uncultured Pirellulaceae bacterium
GTTGTGCGGTATAAAAATCCGGGACGCTTGCACTACGTTGTTGTGGACGCCAATTGCGACGACATACGAACGATCAATTTCTCCAACACCAATCGACCGCGATCCTCTTTCGAGTGAGACCGTTTTAATTGCAAATCGGCCTCCCGAATCCAATCCAAAATTTGGCCGGCGCGTTGGGAGCCTAACTGCTTCAGCCGCCGCTCGGAATTTTCAAGCTCGCCATTCCAGTTTTTAAAGCCCGCTTCCTGAATGGCTTTGCCCAAACGCGGCTTTTGCCCCGCCCGCATTTGCTGGTAGACGATCTCGGTGGCTTGTCCGTATCGTCGCAACGACCACGCTAACTGACCAAAGAGGGCCAACGGATACTCGCCGCCGCGAATTAGCTGATCCAGCAACGTCAGCGCCGTGTTTGCATCACCATCGATCGCTGCGTCAAGCGCTTCCCACATCGTACGCGTCCGCCAACCTCCCACAGCTTGTTTAATGGTCGCTTGTGTGACTTTGCCAGATTTGTCCGCGTACAACGCCAGCTTCTGCAATTCTTGATCCATCTGACCAAAGTTACAGTCCGTCAGATCGATGATCATTTGCGAACCGGCGGCTGGCAATTGGTAACCATATTGCGCTTCAGCACGACCGGTTAGCCATTGCCCGACGGCTTTGTCATCCCGTCGCTTGCTGCGGCCTTGAAGTGGTTCGCTACATTTAATCTGACAGCCCGCTTTATTGGCGGCCTTGTACAAACGAGTGTTGGCAGCCCATTTGTCGACGAGAATCACAAGCAACCCATTGCAGCCGTCAGTGGCCACATCTTCCAGTCGCTCGCGGTTGGCCGTCACAAACGTATCGGCTTGGTCAACGATGATTAACTTCGGGCCAGTTCCACCAAACAGCGAGCGCGTTGCCAGTTCATCGTTGACGTCAGCCCACGCGGTTTCGGCGCCTTCAAACTTCTGCGGCGAAAAATCATCATCATCGCCGGCGAATGCAGCGGTCAGTTTTTCGATCGCTAGGCGTTTAAGGAATCGATCGGTTCCAAAGACAGGACATAGGCCCGACGGCAGATCCGCCAAGTCCTGGTCTAAAAAATCGAAAATGTGAACAGTCCCTTGCATGGCATCATCAGATCAAAATGCGATGCCATTTTCTAGCCCCGAAAATAGCAGCCGTTATTGGAGCGAGAAAACGGCTCCAAATTGCAGGCGATTCCAGCCAACCGAGCTGCTAGAGCATGGTTTTGGTCTAACTATTTGCCTAATTTTGGGCGACGGGTCCATTCAAGCTAATTGAATTGATGGTGTGACATGGCACAATAGTCAACCGTCACTAACTGACTAACCCTCCTCACCCGCCTTTTTTTACATCAGTAAAGGCAGGCTGTTTGGGAATAGGAAAAGCAACTTTGATTAACGGATTGAGGAGTAATTTCATGAGCAATCGCTTTTTTGGCCGGGCCACAGGCATTTGTTTAGCTTTGGCAATTTCAATCACTTTGGCGGCAGGTGATGCAGCTCACGCCGGCGGAAGTTGGGGAAGCTCGCGCGGAGGATTCGGCGGCGGTGGCTTGTTGGGTGGTTTCACACCGGTGCGAAGTCTGCTCGGTGGAATCGGCAACGGCGTACGCGGAATCGGCAACGGAGTACGCAACGTTGGATCTAGAATAGCCGACCTTGGAGGCGGTGGTTCGCGCGGTTTCGCCGGCGGTGGATCAACTGGGTTCAATGGAGGATCAGCCGGCTTCGGCGGTGGAGGCATCGGCGGTTTTGGAAGCGGCGGCGGACTACTGGACAATGGTGGTCTGCTTGGATTGGGCATCGGACCAAAAGTGCGCAACGTGCTTGGCGGAATTCGCGACCGGATTGCCGGAGGTAGCAGAGGAGGCTTAGGAGGCTGGGGATCCAGTGGTGGGCTCGCCTACTCGGGTGGCTCAACCGGCTCATTTTCAGCACCCGCTTTTTCGGCGACAGAGTTTTCAGCTCCCGCCTTCAGCGCTCCAGCGTTAGACTACGTAGCACCGGCACTTTCTTACGCTCAACCAGCCATTAGCTACGGCTGTACCGGTGGCTTGGTTGGCGGCTTGTATCCGACTTCGGCCACGGCAGAATACTACGGCGATTGGGGGCTTAACTACCTTCAAGGGCCGGGACTCTCATTGGGATATGATTCTACTGTCGCCATCGATTCGTATGATATCACCCCCTACAACCAAACCGGTCTCGTGTTTGATTCCATCGAATCAGTTTACGGTGCTGGAGTTGGTTCCGGACTTTCCTACGACACTTCTGTGATCACGGGCAACAGTTTAATTGAATCAGGATTTCCCACTGCGGCCCCACTGTCGGTCGAGACCGACTTTGCTGCTCCAATGCTTGACTACGGTGCAGTTCCGACTCTACCCAGCGAAGGAACCATCCTTCCGCAGTTAGGCGATCAAATGATCTCAACCCCCAACGCGGGCGCTACTTTCGGCCCCATTGATGGATCATCACCGCCTTCATTGGATGGCGGCTTCGGTGCCGGCCTTCCAGATGCTCCTTCCCCAGACGCCGAAGACGAGGACATCGATTCGACGCGTCGGCCAAAGCAGCTTCAGAAAGTAGAACTGGCCAGTATCTCACTTCGCCGCCGTTCATTATCTCCCGTTCTCACCCGCGCCGGAGAGGATGAGGCTGTCTTGGGACTCAGTGTGCCCCAAGACGCCAAAGTTTACATCAACGGAAAATTGACGGCGACTCCGGGTACCCTACGTGAGTACGTTTCGCGGAAGCTTAAGTCTGGCAAAACATACAGCTACCAAGTCAAAGCTGTAGTCGAACGCTCCGGAGAACGTATCGTGCGTTCGAAACTGGTTCGTATTCAAACCGGAACCAGCCAATTGGTTGATTTTGATTTCATTCGGCCTCAAGTAACCAAGCTGGTTCTCAAAGTACCCGCCGACGCAGAAGTGCTACTGGATGGTCACAAGACCAATGCCTCCGGCATCACACGGGTCTTTTCAACTGAAAAACTGACCAATGATCAATCATGGGAAGACTACCACGTTGAGGTGCGCTACCAAGTCGCCGGAAAACAAGTGGTCCGAGAGCAATCTTTGACTCTGACCGCCGGCGGAACAAAGGTGCTTGAGTTTGGATCACAGGTTTCTGGCGAACAAGTCGCCAGAAACTAAGTCGCTCTCTCTTTCGCTCTAAATGTGGGGTAAGCATCCTGCTTGCCACTATTAGGCGAGTGACATAAGAGAGTTTACCGTTGACGATGCTGGCAGCATCAGCGAAGGGTGGTAAATTCCTAACTGCCAATCGTCTTACATCGCGTTGGATTGGCAAGCTGGAAGCGTTGGAAGCTTACGCCACCTGAAACGATCTTGATTTCAAGTCGCAACAGCGCGCTAGTCGATTGATTTAATCAGAAACCTTACAACCCGTTTCTGCCGTTAGGCAAGAACGGGTTGTTTCTGTTTTGCTCTAGCTGCCGAGGTTGCCAACGAATTTGGCGAGTTTTCGATTAAGATAGTGCAATGAAATCGAAAAAGGGAAAACCAGAGCTCTCAAAAGCAGAAGTGTCTGCGTTACTGGAGGCCGCGCCACTCTCATCGGGAGACGATCCGGCAATTAATGTATCTGATGACATGCCGCTGAATCCTTGGCTGCGACGTTTGACCAGCGTGTTGATCTTGGCCTTTCTTGCGATCGTGATCCTTGGGCCGCTTTCCAATCCGATCGCTTCGCGACATCTTACCGCGCCGTTGGCCGCCTGGGTGTCGCCCGTTCATCGCGCTCTGTTTCTGGGTCATGGCTATCGCTTCTTTGCCCCCAATCCGGGGCCGTCGCATTTGGTGCAATACAAGATCACGCGGGCAGATGGCACACAACTAGAAAGCGTCTTCCCTGACAGGGAAACGATCAAACCACGATTGCTATACCATCGCTGGTTCATGCTGAGCGAGACGGTTTATTCAGAACACGCCCAAACACCAAGCCAGCGGGAATTCGAACGCCTCAACCTCAGCCGCATCCAACAGGTCAAGGCACTAAACAAAGGTGGTCGATTGGTATTAGCCCGGTCGTTGGAGACAACCCGCAAGCGTGAAGAAGAAGCGTATCAACGAACTCTTAAACGCATCGACGTCTTGGTGAGAAGCATTGCCCAGTTTCTTTTAGAAAGGGAGGGCGGTGAAGAAATCGAATTGACCGTTGTCACCCGCACGTTGCCTTTCCCCGCAGAAGTCCGACAGGGAGCAAATCTTGACGACGAACGCTTCCTTCAGTACGAGGCTAACTCCGTCATTGGGCGTTTCTCAAAAAGCGATTTTGTCAGCGATGAAACTTCCGGAGCAACCAAACCTGAAGAGGTGCGACCATGAACAGCGCACCTGCTGCAACCTCAACCGAAGCGTGGCTATCACTCTGGGCCACCGCTTGGAATAAGTTTTGGTTCACGCCAATGCCAGCCCACTGCTTGGCCATCATCCGCATTCTTACCGGCACCATCGCGTTTTACACGTTACTGGTTTGGTCATTTGATTTTGACGCCTTTATTAATGGCCGATTGATATCTGCCGAGTATCGCGCCCTTCTCTATCGGACGCCACTTGAATCGGCCATGGCGTGGACTCACTTCGATTGGATCGGCCCTTCGTTACGCATGCCGGCGCATATTTTGGGACTGGTCATGGTCGCCCTGTTCACCGTTGGGTTTTACACACGTTTCACCGCAATACTGACAGCGCTGTTAATTATTTCCTACTCCAATCATGCGATGGGAGCCCTGTTTGGATTGGATCAAATGCTGGCGATGCTGACGCTTTACCTTGCCATCAGCCGCTGCGGTGACGAATTCTCGATCGATAGGTGGATGAGCAAGCGAAACGTCGACGACGGAAGTTCGACGTCGGTGATGAATTCTATCGCGACGCGGCTGATTCAGGTCCATTTATGCATCGTTTATCTGTTCGCCGGTTTGGGCAAATGCCAAGGCGACAAGTGGTGGGATGGAGAAGCGATTTGGGGCGCGGTCGCTAACCACGAATATCAGACCGTCGATATGTTGTGGCTCTCGGAGCATATGGGATTGGTGGCCGTGATCACGATGGTGGCACTGTTTTGGGAAGTCAGCTACGTGGCGCTTGTGTGGTCGAGGCTTACGCGCCCGATCGTGCTGCTGCTGGCGATTCCGATGCATTTGGGAATCGGTATCTGTTTGGGCATGTTGGAGTTCGGTTTAATCATGCTGGTGGCCAACATTGCTTTTGTCCCAGCAACCTTCTTTCAACGCGTTTCAGATGACCGTTGAGTTCTCTTTTCGCCGAAGCAAATATTGTTGTGGCATTAGCGCTGTGTGAAAGCTTGAACTTTGATTCATCTCCAGCGGCGTAAGCTTCCAGCTTGCGAATTCGACGCGCTCGTCTTACGACAAGCAGGATGCTTGCCCCACTTTGAAGTTGGAACGAAACACAATTTTTGTAAAACAATAGCCTCCGTTCTATCTACTTGACGCACCTTCCGGTCAAATAGGAGGCAAGCTAAAATTCGGTCTGCGGCGGAATCTATTCCGGAATCTATTCTTATCGCATTTCACTCAATTTGGCTAAAAAGCAGTTTCCCATGCTGAAAATTTCTATCGTTCCCGTTACCGAATTCCAACAAAACTGCTGTATCGTTTTTGACGACCAAACCAAGGCGGCAGTGATCGTCGATCCGGGTGGCGATCTAGAGAAAATCGTCGCGGCTGTAGAACAAGAAGCCGTTACGGTTGAGGCAATCTGGCTAACGCACGGACACTTGGACCACGCCGGCGCCGCCGAAGCAGCCAAGGCTCATTTCAAAACGGAAATCATTGGGCCTCATAAAGCAGATAAGCTATTACTGGACAACATCGTCATCGCGGCATCAGGATATGGCCTCAAGGGGTTCGCCAATGCCTCGCCGGATCGGTGGCTTGATGAGGGTGAGACCGTTTCAATTGGCGAACACGAATTTGAGGTCCGCCACTGTCCAGGACATGCACCGGGCCATGTTGTCTTCATCAATCACGCCAACAAATTAATCTTGATGGGAGATGTTTTGTTCGAAGGATCGATCGGCCGTACAGATTTACCCGGCGGTGATCATCAGCAACTGCTAGACAGCATCGCCAACAAACTGATGACACTTGGCGATGACTACCAATTCATCTGCGGTCATTCTGCCCCGTCTACAATCGGCAAGGAAAGAAAAGGCAATCCTTTCCTGAAATAGTGACCACCTAAAGACAACCAGTCTCTGTCACTTGGCCTTTTGTTGCTTCCGCCACAACCATGGAGCAACCGGCGTCTGACTATCGCTCCACAGCCCACGCTTTGCAGCTCGCGCTTCAAGCTCCAGTTCGTGCAACTCCAGATCGCCACTGTACGTCTTGTAGTGCCATGCAAAACCTTGGCGAATCATTTCAGCGTTTGCGACCATCCTGTCTTCATGCTCGGTTGGCAACAGTTCGAGAAACCCCAATGAGCGTTGGTAACGATCTTTGCCCGTTTCCAGCACCACCACGTCACGGCCTTCTAATATTGCTCCGAGAGCCTCTTTCGACTTTTGCCCGAATTCTTGTCGGCTTTCGGGTGTGTCGATTACGGCAAGTCTGACTCTAACCTGTTCTTTGTTTTCATTTAAAACGGTAACGGTATCGCCGTCGGCAATCCCGACAACCTTTGCCGGCCAAACAACTTTTATCGTTTCACCAAAAACAATCGCTCTTCGTGCAGCGTTTGCGATCTCCAACTGTTCACCTAGCCACGTTTGCCGCTGATCTCTATTCCAGGCCTTCCACTCCCAAGGCGCAACAGCCGGTTCGGACCAAAGATTAAGCTTGGCAGCTTTCGCTTCATCTTCTAAACGTTGGCGCTACGGGTCAGTGGATGTGTTGATGTCGTGCCAAGCGAAACCGTTTTTGAAAGCTTGGCCAAAGGAACCAGCTTTGTCTTTCCGTTGGCTTGCTTCAGTAGCACACCATCATCATTCACTTCCACCAGACTAGCAACGAACTCATACTTGCCTGTCGAGTCAGTCCAAGTGCGTTCTTCTGCAAGGAGCAACGGACCTATGAAAGACACAACGAAAAGCGCGACGAGGGCTTTGAAAAACATATGCGGGCCTTGTGCAGTGAATGTGAATGGCCGCTGGCGATGTCGGCAGGAATTCGGGCAACAGTTGGTCACTGTTTGCGACTAGTGAAACGGCAGAGCCAGCAGCAGGCACACCCTTGCCCTTTGGCAGACGGCGCGTTCCTTGAGAACATTCGTTAGAAAACGAGAGCAGTTCGTTGAGCTACGAAGAAAGCCCGAGAAACCGCGTTTCTCAGGCTTTCAAAGTAATGATCAGAGAAGTAAGAACTGTTGTACCGATTTTTGCGGCTCGCGTGGAGCGTCACTTACGTGAGCGATTTGACTTCGGAAAAGTCCGCTTCAAAAGCTTAGCTCATCAGCCCTCTGGTTTGCTTTAAAGAGTCTTGCCAAACCACGCCCACACTGAGGAGACAGCAGCATTGGTTTTCAGGTGTTAGAAAAACAAACGCCTAGCTACTCTGCAAGATTGCGATAAACGCTGGGATGTCTGCGAACGTCACTTCACCGTCTTCGTTGCAATCGGCTTCGGCCTGAAACT
>CALHPU010000067.1 GCA_938036435.1 uncultured Pirellulaceae bacterium
CTACGCCGGGCGCTTACTCAAGTAATCCTCTAGCGTTACGCCATCGGGAACATGAATGGTCTGAGCACGATCGGGACCGACTGACAGAAACTCAATCGGGCGACCAACCAATTTCTCAATCTCATGAGCATAACTTACCGCTGCGGTAGGCAAATCGTCCAGCGTGCGGGCTTCAGTAACATCTTGCTGCCAGCCCGGGAACGATTTGTAGACGGGCTCGACGCGTCGCAGTTCGTCAATGTTTCCGGGGAAGTAATCGATGTCCTTGCCGTCAAGCTTATACCCAACGCAAACCTCGATCTCCTTCAATTGGCTCAGCACATCCACCATCGTCAACGCGATGGAAGAAACTCCGCTCAGCCGAGCCGTGTATCTGACGGCGACGGCATCGAACCAACCACAGCGACGCGGTCGGCCGGTCGTAGTGCCAAACTCATTGCCCATTTCACGAATGTGCTGGCCTGTTTCGTTCTCTTGTTCGGTCGGAAACGGTCCGCCGCCAACGCGCGTCGCGTATGTCTTGCAAACGCCAATGATGTTACCAATCCAATTGCCCGGTACGCCGGAGCCGGTGGAAATTCCGGTCCCCGATGCGTTACTGCTGGTGACAAACGGGAATGTTCCGTGGTCAATGTCCAACAGCGAACCCTGAGCACCCTCAAACAAGATCTTTTTGTCTTGCTCGACGGCGTTCTGCAGAATGTGATTGGTGTCTGCAATCATTGGACGCAATCGATCGGCATACGCACTGAATTGCTCAATGATGGATTCAGCATCCGGAAGATCTGATGCTCCTCCGGAAACGGCCGACAGAACCTTGCGTTTGACTTCGACAATCTTTCGCACTCGATCTGGGAACGAGGGTTGAATCAGATCGCCCAATCGAATCGCGAAACTACGCCCAACCTTGTCGGCGTAACACGGACCAATCCCGCGCAGCGTTGTTCCAATGTTGTCCTCTCCAGAAACCAGCTGGTTCCACATCTTGTCTTCCAGCACATGCCACGGCATCACAACGTGGGCACGCTGGGAAAGCTTTAACCTTTCGGTAACATCGATGCCGCGCGGCAGCAGCATGTCCATCTCTTCGAGGATGGTTGGTGGGTTGATCACGACGCCGGGAGTAATCAGATTGAGGACTCCTTCGTTGATAATTCCGCTGGGGATGTGGTGCAATTTGTAGACGTCATCCCCGATGACAACGGTATGCCCGGCGTTAGCACCACCCTGATAGCGCACGACAAGATCTTTGCCTTCGGTCAGAAGATCAACTAACTTGCCCTTGGCTTCATCGCCCCATTGCAACCCGATTACGCACTGTCCTGGCACCCCGGACTCCTTGAAAAATCAAAATGAAAGTGTCGCCAGCACCGGCCGCAAAATCACTACATTCGTATGCTGATCTGGCAAACTCGAAAGTTTAAGTTTTCAGGGGCAAAATGGTCAACCATTAACTATGCCTCAACCCGAAAATCAGTGGGTAAAGTTTAGTTTTGGTAAGGAATATCAATCCAGACAGACTGTTTTTACGTATACCACGCGACTGCATCTTTATTTAACTTCCAGAGTAGTCGATTATTGGTAAATTGCTTCGGCGATAGGCAACTCTATCGGCGACTGAACTCGAACTCCCCAGATGACCATGTCCACTTCAATGCAAGCCAACACCTACTCGTTCGCAACCCGTTCCGCTCAAACAGTGCTTGGTTGTGCACTTATCTGTCTGATGTTTGCCGCGTGCGCTCTACCCACGAACTGTCACGCGCAGTCTAGCCGCAAAGACCGATCGCAGCAGATTAGAGGCAAGCGTCCCAGCCGAGGTCAAAAGTTAGTCGTGCTTAGCGGCCGTATCGACCAATCAATGAACGCCGAAAAATTTCAGGTCGATTTTAAAACGATCAAGACGACGCTGAACCAACAAGTACAACTTGCTCGCGCTCCGTTTCCACGTGACTGGGACCGGTACACTGCGGAAAACAAAGTCAAATGGATCAAAGCGTTTGAGGCTTCTCCCCGCGGTAAGGCTTTTCTGGCGAAGAACAAGAAATTAATCGACGACGCGCCAGCGTTCAATTTGCGTTTCAACAAACAGGGCGAATTTATCGTCTACGACGTGCCACCGGGAGTTTACGGTCTTCAGGGCCGGATCGACAACGAAATAAAAGGTGTCAAACACGCGTTTGAAGTCTTCGCCGAAATTAAGATCAGCGGCCAATTTGATGAGGTCACACTTGACCCGATCCCTGTCGTGGTCACTCCGATCCTGTCATCCGGAATGCAAGCGCCAAAAATCAGCGTGTCCACCCACAACGGCAAAAGCAAACTCGGTTTTGAAAACTTGCAATCGAAAAAGGGAAAGCCGGATCCTAAATATGTGTTTTTGAACTTTTGGAGCACGAAGGACTTTGTCGAAAAGGGAAAGCCTGACTATCAACAAACAGTCCAAGCCGCGATCAAGGAGTTGAACGCTGATGGCTATAAAGTGGGACTGCTGTCGATCTGCCTTGACGACAACCGTCAGGCAGCAATCAAGCACATCATGAAGAATCAGTTCAAGAAAGGGTTGCACGGTTTCACCAGTGGCTGGGATCATGAAACGGTGGATCGTTTTGGCGTGCGTTCTACGCCATCAGGTTGGTTGCTGGATAAAGAAAACAACATCATCATGTCGCAACATGAGTTTTATACGATAACGAAG
>CALHPU010000068.1 GCA_938036435.1 uncultured Pirellulaceae bacterium
GGTCTGCGCTTCAGGCCCCGGCGGCGAAGAGGTTTTTGTCCTTTCGCCCGACGAGGGGGCTAAACCGGGCCAACGCGTCCACTAGGATCAGCCTTTTTTTTCTAGCGAGGCAACTAAATACTAGCCCGACGCGCAAGCGAGGAATCCGGAAAGCCTTGGAAATATCCGCTCGCTCGCGCTTTTTGAAGTTGCACATTTAAAAGCGAATTTCATTTTCTGTTTGACAAAACGCAAGTAAATCTGAATTCGCGGAGCGTTTTAGTACAAGCCCGACGCGCAAGCGAGAAATCCGAGTACAAGCCCGATGCGCAAGCGAGAAATCCGAGTACAAGCCCGACGCGCAAGCGAGGAATCCGGAAATCCTCGGAAATATCCGCTCGCTTGCGCTTCGGGCTTGTATTTGAGCAACTTCAAAACTCGCGCTTCGGGCTTATCGAATTGCAATTATACTCTTGGCATGCCACGACTGCACTCAACAATTCGAATTACAAGCATTGCCTTGACGGTCACGCTGCTCCTTTTCGCGGCGAGCACTGCTGAAGCATGTCCAACGTGCAAGGAAGCCATTCACCAAAACGGATCAGGCGCGGCTTACGCGGCCAGCATTCTGTTTATGATGAGCATGCCTTTTGCGATCATGGCGTTTTGGACGATATTGATTCTGAAACTGAGAACAAAATCCGCTCGTACGTGTCGCCCACCAGTGGAAACCGCCTAAGGATTTAGATGCCCAACCGAGTAAAGATCTTCGGATGTTTCGGTTGATTGGTCACAAAAGAAAAAGATCCCCAGCACGCTGTACTCGGGACCTTTAAGGTTTTTCATGGTAGATGATTTGAGCTGTGCCCAGTGTTCGCTAACGCGGAACATTCACTGAAGCATTACTGCTCAATTGAGACAGCAGTTGTAGCACGCCGTTAAGGTGAGCCAATCTTGGACCGAACCGGTCGACGAATTCATTCATCATGAAGTCGCTGTCGACCATGTCTTCAGCATTTTCGTTGACTTCGAACGTAATGTTCTGCAAGAACTCAGTTTGAACTTTGGACAGCGATTCGGCGGCCGCTCGGCAACGACGAGCCAGAATCGGATTGGCTTCTTTCCATTGATTTAGCTCGTTGGCACGCTGGCGCTGTGTCGCGCCCATCTGCTCCACCACCTCTTCCAGCAGTTCGTTTTGGCGATCTTGGCCGATCACCAATTGCTGCAGCAAAGCGGTCAATTCGGAGTGTTTTTCTGACTCATCACGAGTAGGAAGAGACGATTCGCTAGCACTTTGACCAACATCGATACGAAAAACGGGAGACATGTCCTGAGATTCGTTAGCCATAATATTGCGACTCCAAAAGGTGGGATTTGTGTGTTTTAAATGATTTCTGCTTCAGTATAAACGCGGCATAGAAGAAAGTCGAGCGCGCGGTTCATATATTCATCAAATGAAAAAAAAGGTTAAGTGCTCAAGTGTGCTGACCCACAAGGTTTTACCCTTTACGTCCAGAACGTTCCATTTGTTCCGGTGGTGTCAGTTAATCCGAGCGTTGGGCCAGTCCACAGCCGCATCAAGACAATTTTCAGTCGCACCGATGAACGAGTCAGACGGTGAAAGTCGGGGGAAAAAATACCGGATTCATCATTGACATTCGATTCGGTGGTATTCCGCGCAGCTCCGACATCCGCAGCACGCCATGAAAACCACTGGCGGACCGATTCTAGGACAACACGTGAGCGCTGCTGACGCACAACCTGCGAAATATGGTTTCATCACCATTGTCGAAATTCCCGAACTGGGTCACGCCGGCGGCCTGTTGGTACTCTCCCCCGAGGGTAGGCCAATTGAGTTCCACTGCACAGCGCCAGTTGTGGAAAACAAAACGCAAAAAATACTGTACGGCCAAACTTACCCAGCGTTCTTGTTCTGTGACCAAATTGGATCAGCGCTCGTAGAGAAATCTCGCAGCAAACCGGAACTGCTGGTGACCGATCGATCAGAATTAATGCCGCTGGCAAAACGATCCTCGACCCCCGTCGTCAAACTGTGCCAGCAGATCGAGGCCGCCGCCCAAGACTCCACGGCTAACTCAAGATTTGACGTCAACGGGGAAATCATTGAGACCGACATCTCTGATCTACAACAAGCACAATGGGCGGAAGACGCCTGCCGGGCATTCGCCAAATCACTACCGCTGATTGAGCCCTTTGAACGAATCAAGCTGGCCATTGATGAGGCCGGCGGGGGGACGCGATAAAGACCATGCCTACGAGAGTTATGATTTTTTGAAAAGAGCTAACGCGCCCTTTGGCCGCTCGTCCAGTCGTCCTCACCTTAAAACTCCGCCACCAAGTTTAGGCTAGTTGAACTCGCACGACTTTGGATGCCTTGCGAGCAAACTTTCCAATCTCTTGCGAGATCGGCTACCATTATGAATAGTGCAGACGAATCTTCAGCAGCCCAAAGCAACGAAGTTATGCGGATCTCCAGCATCAATCAAACGATGCTCTCGAGCCTGTCTGATGAAGTGCGATTCGAACCAACTTGCCTTGAACCAGCTCAAGGAATTGCCGTCGTCTCAGCCAGTTTCAAAAAACGCCGCTCGAAAGTCTCCAGCTATTTCTTCACCGACACCGGTGTCGAACCCTCAGCCCGCGAGAGCGCATCGACAAACACGAAAACAACTGGCTTATTGGCCAACCAATTCAACTCCGGTTTGGCGTCTACCGCATCAGAAGAGAATCATTCTCGTTCCACCAAGCCCGTCATCAGCAAAGACGATCATCGAACGCACCTGAAACCTCCGCGCGAGGTCATTAAAATGGGTGACCGGTTGTTCTATATGCTGCAACCGCCGCTGGAGTCTCTTTTGGCGGGCAGCTCGATGGAGTTTCCGTTTCCTCCATTTGATTTCCAATACGAAGGGGTTGGATTTCTGTTTACGCGTTACAGCGCAATTTTGGCCGACGAAATGGGGCTGGGTAAGACGATGCAGGCCATCACTTCGATGCGAATGCTTCTTCGAACCGGTCACGTCAAGAACATCCTGTTGGTCTGCCCCAAACCACTGGTTACCAATTGGCAACGCGAGTTCAAAACTTGGGCTCCTGAAATAACGGTGGCTGCGGTCTGCGGTAGCAAATCAGAACGAGCGTGGCATTGGAAACACAATCGATCCATGGTCAAAATCGCCAATTACGAATTGATGATCCGAGACGAAGATCTTGTAACGGCCAATGATGTGAAGTTTGACCTTTGCGTACTGGACGAAGCACAACGTGTCAAAAACAAATCGAATTCAACCAGCAAAGTTATCCAGAAAATCAAACGCCAACGCAGCTGGGCGCTGACAGGCACTCCTATCGAAAACAGCATCGAAGACTTGGTCGGCATCTGTGAGTTTGCCTCCCCCGGCTTGGTCGCCACGGGCATGTCCGCCCGCACTGTTAAATCTAGCGTCAGTGACTTGATCCTCCGCCGCACAAAAGATCTAGTACTCAAGGACATGCCGCCGCGTTTAATGCGTGACGCTGAACTTGATCTCTCACAAGAACAGGCCGACAGTTATTTCGCCGCGGAGAATGACGGCGTTATCCGGCTTAACGGGATGGGCGAAGACATCTCCATCAATCATGTGTTCGAACTTGTGCTGAGATTGAAACAGATCTGTAACTTCGATCCCGTCACCCAGACCAGCACCAAAGTCGAACGTTTGAAGGCGGATCTTGAAGAGGTCGCTGAGAGCGGACAGAAGGCCATCGTCTTTAGCCAGTGGGTCAGCGCGATTGAAAAGATCTCTGAATCCGTACAAAAATTTAATCCGCTGCAATATCACGGCCGCATTGCTTCTAAACAACGCGATCCGATTCTCGAAGAATTCAAAAACAACCCCGACCGAACGGTGCTGCTGATGAGCTACGGTGCGGGCAGCGTGGGTTTGAATCTACAGTTTTGCCGATACGTGTTTTTGTTTGATCGCTGGTGGAATCCTGCCGTCGAAGATCAGGCAATCAATCGAGCTCACCGCATTGGCGCCGCTGGCAGCGTAACGATTACCCGCATGATGATGGCAGGCACCATCGAGCAACGGATCCATGAGATCTTGGAGGCCAAGCGCGAGCTGTTCAACGAAATCCTCTCCACGGATGCTCAACCGACAAATCGTGGACTTTCACGTGACGAGATTTTTGGGCTGTTCAACCTTTGCACACCACAAGGTAAAATTAAGGTTCCCAGCAACGAAACAAAAGCGGCCTAACTGGTCTGAACGGGGCTGTCTCCCGAAATGACGTTCCCTCCATGAATGCCAACAACTCTCATGGCCATCAAGGCCAGAACAAGAAACCCAAAGCCAATTGGTATCCGCCTTGGGCGCCTCGATTCTGGAACGGCATGTCTGCCGGCAGCTATCTGCAACTGCTTAAAGATAACCGCTTTCGAGTTCATCCCGCGCGGTACCCGATGATGGTCTTGGTTGGCGGATGTAGCGTGATTAACTCTTCGCTGAACCGACTTCAGCGGGTTCTCTATTCTGCGAAAATTGGTGCAACACGTATCGAGCAACCGCCCGTATTTATCATCGGTCATTGGCGTAGCGGCACCACGCTGATGCACGAATTGATTTCGCTGGACGAGCGGTTTGCGTTTCCATCGAACTTCGAAGCATTTGTCCCACAGCACTTTTTACTAACGCGGCACGTCATGTATCCTTTGGTAAATTTGCTCATGCCACCCAAGCGGCCGATGGATGCGATGACGATGAACGCATCGTCGCCGCAGGAAGATGATTTTGCGTTGTGCTCGTACGGCGCTCCTACGCCTTACCGCCGCATCGCATTTCCCAACAACCGAGGAGACGATCACCTGCAGCTTGCTCCCGACAGAACCGACGAGAAACAAGCGCAGTCAGATGACCAAATCCTGAAGGAATCATTGACCCATTTCTACAAATCGCTGACGTTGCGGTACGGGGGAAGACAATTGGTTCTTAAGTCACCGCCTCACACGGCGCGCATTGAACGACTAACGCAGTGGTTTCCGGGCGCGAAGTTTGTGCACGTCTCCCGCCATCCTCATAAATTGGTCTCCTCCACGATGCGACTATGGCGACTGTTGGACGAGATCCAAGGATTTCAACTGGCGCGCTACGATGACCAGTGGTTAAAGAATTACGTTTTCCAGTGCCAGAGCCTGATGTACGATTCGTACTTCCGTCATCGTGATGCTCTGCCGGAGAACCAATTGGCCGAGATCCGGTTCGAGGATCTTGTCCAGTCGCCCACCGATACGTTGCAAAGGGTCTACCAGCAGTTAGAACTCGGCGATTTCGATCCAGCACGCCCTGCGGTGGAAAAGTATTTTGCTGATCGCAAAGGACATCGTACCAATCCAGTCGAACTGGACGCGGAACTTCTGGCTGAAATCGACTCACGCTGGCGCCCGTACGCCGAAGCGTTTGGTTACCTTTAGGGTTTCTGGCTTCCTTTTCTCGATTGAGAGGAATCTCAATAGAGGCACTCACTAGGTGAAGAAGAGTCGTCGGGCAGGTCTTTAACTTGCCATCTCTAACTTGCCATCTCTAAGTCCTTGGCAAGTCAAAACCTGCCCCACGAGAACACTTCCATCCGAAGAATAAGTCGCAATGAGATACCAGTGCTTGGTCCAGCTTAAAAATGGACTAAGCATCTTGCTTGCCACCATACTACCTTATTGGATTCGCAAGCTAGAAGCTTACGCCACCTTAAGCGTTCTTAAATTCAAGTTGGAGCGGCCCGCATTGGCGGCCACTAAATGAGTGCAGGAGACTGCAGAAGACTGCAATTGGCGGTTCACTCAAAACCAAGTGGCAGCGCTGGTTCGGCATTGGGTGATAGCGGATCAAGCCTTGGCTTGAGCAAACCAGATTCGGTTTCCTCAACTTCTAAAGATCCCCGAAATAACTGCTCATTGTCTGGTGCTACGGAGGCTTCGGCAGGCGGCGTAGAGCTTTCACCTGCAACCCTATTTTGATCGATCGTTGAATTAATCGAAGTGTTGGCCGATTCAAAAGGCTCGGACACAAACTCCGCGCGATAGATACCGTCACAGAATCCACACGCGCCGTCGGTGCCAAAGATTGCCGCCGCGCGCTGCCCGGTCGATTCGTCAAACACGCCCGGGTCGATCCACTGCCCGGATGGGTCAAGTTGCATTGTCCCTAGATCAAAATCTAGACTGCGGCGAAGCACTTCGTATTGTACCCAAGATTGAACGTATTGGTCCTGTACCGAATTGAGTCCATTGATGGCTTGAGAAAGGTCGCGCGCGGTCGTTTGACCAAAGGCGCTCTGAGCCCCGGGGCGAGGTGGTTGTTCGAGACGGAATCGCGATAGCTCCACAGCGTCAATGTTGACTTGAATACTCTGGCGGTTAAGCTCGAACAGGACTTTATTGCGGTCAAGGTTCCGAACGATAAAACGTAAGTTCCGGCTGACATCGTCTTCAAATTGATAAAACGTTCTGCGCGCCTGTTGGTAGTCAATCAACGCCTCACGATAATCGTTACGCTCACTCTGCCGCACAACAGGAGCATCCACTCGTAAACCGGCCCGCAGTTGCCCCGTTTCGTAGCGGAACGAAAACGGATTGTCGCTGGCAGTTCCAATATCCCCTTCAAAAACCAAATCCACCTGCGATTCTAACTGATCGGCGACAAATTCGATTCGGCGCCAGCTATCCACCAGTCCTGCACGCGCGTTCATCCAATCTCGGCGAAAACATCTGGCAACGTCAAACGCTTGGTCGGAGGAAATTTCGACCGTTTCAATCTCAATCACGTTCGACCGCGCTTCAGCTTGAATTAGGGCCAGTTCCAAAATTGAACCGTCAAGATCGGTCAATAAATCCGGAGTTGGACGCTGGAAACCGTAAGCGATCAGCTCTCTGACTTCGTCGCTGTCCAATTCTTTGGTTTGTTCATCCAGAGACTTCAGCTGTGTAAGTAATTTCTCGAGCCCCGTTTCGATACGCGCGAATCGCCGACTCAACGAACGTACGTTGTCTGGGCCGTTAAGGTTTTCCGATAGTGATTGAGACTTCGGGATCGACCCATCGCTGAACACTTGCGGTTCAACCTCTGAAGGTAACTTGCCGCTGGCAATATCGCGGCGTAGCTTTTTCAAATAGGCCAATCTCTTTGGTCGGACGGACTCTAATTTCTCGATATCGCTCTCGACCACACTGACATCATCTGCGATCACCGATTTAACCATCGCCTGCGCCTTTCGGATCAACGGCTCCAACTTCAACGTCTGTTCCACTAGCGATCGGATGAATTCCTTGTCTTTCTGATTTGCATCATCGTCTCGGGGCTTATCGCGATCATCGTTTTCCTGTACTGCAAAACTATCATTCAGAGCGCTGTTCAAATCGACAAGTTCATCGATGATGCTACCAACTTCGATTCGAAGATTGCTGACCTCCGCCAACCGACCGCTAATTGAATCATCAATGATTTTGAATCGATCCAATAGCGGATCTTCTATTGCGACCTCGAGATAAGGTGGCAATCCCAGCGACTGTTTGAAGTTGTCCAAGGCCGTTTGATAGTTGACTTTTGCATTAAGTAAATTCTGTTGTTGTTGAAAAACAGTGGCTTGGAACTGACGAACCTGAAGCGAGTCAATTCGATCTTCCTCTTGAAAGGTCCGGAACTGCTCAAGCACACCTTCCAACAGCCGAAGGTTAAACTCCAAGTTGCGAATTTGCTGTTGCTGTTGTAGCAATCCGAAATAGCCACCCGCATTGAGACTTGCACCAGCGGCCAAACTGGGGAAGTTACCTTGCCGGTTGGGGCCGGCTCCCGGATTTCTTCCGGTGGCGATCTGCAAATAGAACCCCCGCCGAAAGCGTTCGTACTGGCGGATGTTGGCCAGCAGCGTTCGTTCGGATTGCGTTAGCGATTCCAAAATGCGCTCTCGACCGGCGCCGCGCAACAGCGGTTGAATAATCGAAAAGTCAAACAGTCCGCTGGCCGTTTGGGTATTGTTCCCCGCAAGATTCCAAATCAGTGCGTTGGCCAAACCAGCGGTGAAAGTCGCGCCTGTGATGCCCAATCGATTCAGATTAATTCCTCCGCCGTTAGCACCGAGCTCACTAGAGAGGTTGGTTGAAGACCTACCAGTTCCATCACGCAACCGCCCGGAGGTAGAAATGAACTGGTTAAATCCAGCGAATAACTGCGAATCGAATCCGAAACGTTGCAGGCTAACATCGAGAGCAGATAGATAGAGCGTTTCGCGCTGCTGTTGGAACTGCGGCGAGTGCAGCAGCGCTAATTCATAAGCACGCTGAAGTGACAAGACCGACCGTCCGTTTTCATCAACTGGCAAATAGGAAAGCCACATCGGATTTTCAACCGCTTCAGTATCGCCATTGGCATGCCAATGCGGGTAGCCTTGGCGGTCGTCAACACGATGCATTAATCGGTGAGACGTCGGATCGTCGGGAGGTATCGGTGCGTGATCGGCCGAGAACGGATCGAACATGCGCGATTGGGGGGCGACGTCCACGCGCCCGTCGGCCGACGACCAACGCGGATCGACAGCCTTCTCCAGCACGAGGCGTCTGGCATCGACGTCGGCTTGTCGCCGGTAAAAGCTACGATGGCACCCAGCGATCATCACGCACTGCGAGACCACCAGCGCAGCCAATATCCATCGGCAGCATCTGTCGTATTTCTGGGACACACCTTCTCCTTGAGCAGTCGCGCTTGCGGGATTTTACGCGACGACAGAATCTATACTCACGGGGCAAATGGCTGCCATTGTGAAGATAAACGGGTTGTTACACAGATTCCGGTACTATCAGTTCTCGGGATAGTAACGGCTGTAACTTGAAGGATTGTCCGCGTTAGGTCGATCGCTCCCCAAAAAAAGACAATCACAAAGGCACTGTCGAGTATAAGCCGATAGCAAAATGAGACGGAGAAACGCCCCAATTTATCACCAAAGTTGGCTAATTTGGCATGTCACCCGGTATGTTCACCGATCGCGAATGTATTATTAAACGGGCGCGGCTCTGGCCAGCAGATTCCAGCGGGTTTGAAAGTCATTCCAGCCCCACCTCGCGGTGCACTTTTTTACATTTAATCGAAACCATCATCGGACCGGTATCGGCACATGATTTTGTATATTGTCTTTGGATTGATCTTTCTGGCACTGGTCGTGATTGCGGTCATGTCTGCCAAGGAATTTCACTGGGTCAATTCACTGCTTCTGATTTTCCTGTTCCTTTCGACAGCCGCGGCTTCGATGGGCTTGGCAGGGGTGCTGCACAAGCGCTCCAAAGCCGTCAAAAAACTGGCCTCGGTAGAGAAGCGATTGGACAAGGTCCGCGCGGACTATAACAAGGCCGTTTTTGGAGGAGCCGATGCGATCGGTTTTGGCAAATCATCTCTGCGCGCTTTAAGCGCTCAACTGGATCTGCTGCGGGTAGGCCGAGGCCGAGTTTGGAACGGTGGAAAAGTTGTTGCCGCCGATGGTGAGTGGACTTTCACTTTTCCAACAGCCGTTCCTGAAGGCGGAGAAAGCCAATTGAAAAGTCTTCAAGAGATTGAAGTTCACGTTTTCAAAGAAGAGGCTCGACAGATCAAAGTTTCCTCCGGCCCCACGCAGGTCTCGATCCCTGTTGATTATGTTGGCAAGTTCCGTATTGTAGAAGCCACACTTCAGGGATTCCTGCTTGAGCCGGTACGCATCATCGATGTTACAGAAGCAGCGCAGCCAACGGGCACTTGGACAGTGTTCGAGAAGATGCCACTGGATCGCCGTGGATCCTTTAAGGATGCTCTCGCTGCGATCAACCCGGATGCTGACGTTGAAAATATTTCGATTGGTGATTTCCGCCGGATTTTGGAAACCCAGTTCTTTCCCGCAGAAAACTTCCCATTTGATGCTGATTCGGCTGAGTACGAAAAACTGATCGATCGATATGCGTTTGACGGACAATCATTGGGTCAGATTGAAAAATGGGTCGAAGGCCAGATAAACAGTGGCAACCGAAAATCGGGAGCGTTCCAACCTCCACCGGAAGAAGTCCATGTCAAATATCGCTTCAACAAAGAGTCCAAAGAATTCACCGTCGATGCTGATGGAAATCTGGAGACCGAAGGGGCATTCACGCCGCTGGGATTGGCGATCGCCAGAAACCTGCATGTGGGTTCGAAAGTTAAATTTAAAGAAAATGATGAAGTCATTATCGATTCGCTGACCGCTGCGGGATATGACCGTGCCGGAACACAAATCGAGCCTTTCTCCAGCACGGCCGATGTCACCGAAGTGGATCGAATCTACATTCGCAGCAACCGAGATTTCCCTTATCTGTTCGCCCGACTTTCGGATCGAGGTATTAAGCGGCGTGAGAATTTGATTGATCGCAAAGAGGACAACAACCTGTACGACAACGCGATTGCAAAAAATCTCGCTCAACAGATTCAAGAGCGCACACGTATCCAAAGTGACCTTGAATCTGACAATGAAAATCTTGAGAACGATCGCGACACGATCGTTGCACTAGAGTCCCGTCGCCAGCAACAGGTCGACGACATGCTGGCGAAGATCGAGCGACTAAAAGTGGAGCAAGAAATGCTTCGCGGCCGCTTAGGAGAGATCAGCCGCAGCACAATGCGAGACTCCGCCAGCCAAACGACCTTGCCGGTCAGCATCGAACCACCGACGATCATTGAACAACCGGTGCAGCCAACCTTCGAGCAGCCAATTGGGCCACCCGTTATGCAACCGCTTGATGGAGGAATCATCCTTGAAGCTCCGCAACCGTTTGTGCCAACGCCAGCAGCTCAACCGCTGCCTCGATCGATTCCTCTATCGGTTCCCAGATCCATTCCTCTATCGCAGCCAAACGCTCCGACCCTGCCTCGCGGCACTTTCGAGAGCTTTGAAGTGTACGAGTAAGCGTTCTTGCTCCGCATAATTCACCTGCTTCAGGCCAACTGTCGGGCAATATCTGTTGCCGCTGCAAAACATGCGGCCGCTTCTGAGATGCCTTTGTGCGCCGCAATTCGTGGCGTCAGCCTCCAGCTTGCGAATCCTACCACTATGTAAAAGTGGCAAGCAGGATGCTTACCCCACGTTTCAGCTGCAACCGAGCGCTGGGTGTCTATTTTGCGGTCTAGGCGGAAAATGTGACGGAGGATTTCTTTTTGCCGTGTCGTACTGGTAGAATTCTAATGCCACGCTGCAACCGCCGATAGCATTAACAATGGCTCTCCCTTTTCTCACCTGACACCGGAAACCAATCAAATGGGTTTTGAGGATCGACACTATTCACAAAGCAACATTCCTAGGAGCGGTCTGTCGCAATATTCGATGATCACGATTTTGATTGCGATTAACGCGATCGTGTTCGTGCTGGACATGTTCTCGCCAGCGATCCGAAATCCGGAAACTGGCGCGGTCTTTGGTCACGAACTCACTAACTATCTCAAGCTAAGCACATATCATTGGTACTTGCCTTGGACGTGGCTGACGCATGGATTTTCTCACGCTTCGATCGACACAGAGATTGGTTTTTGGCACATTGGCGGAAACATGCTAACGCTGTTCTTTCTCGGTCGACCGATCGAACAACGCCTTGGTCGTTGGGAGTTTCTAAAATTCTATCTGCTGGCGATCTTGGCAGGCGGTGCCGGATTTTACCTTGTGCAATTTCTCTCAGGCTGGCCGCCAGCGTCAGTGCTGGGTGCCTCAGGCGCTGTTTCCGGTGTCGTGGCCCTATTCATTTTCTACTACCCGCGTCAGACACTATTGATTTGGGGCATACTGCCTGTGCCGGCATGGCTCCTAGGGATCATCATGTTGCTGATGAATTTGAAATACGCACTCGTTCCCGGCAGTGGAATCTCGTGGGAGGCTCACTTGGCGGGTGCAGCGTTTGGTCTGGCGTATTTCTGGTTTGGTTGGAATTTTTCCAGCTTGAGGATGCCCAATACCATCGCCGACAAACTCTCTGCGTCGGGTCCCCTAAAGATTCACAATCCCGACGCACGTGACCCCAACGCAAAACTAACCCAGCAGGCCGACGCAATCCTGGAAAAGATTAACGTCCAAGGCGAAGATAGTTTGACCGGACGTGAGCGAAAGCTGCTCAAACGTTACAGTGAAATGGTGCGTCAACAGCGGCAATGAGGGCTAAGTCTTCGCTTGATATATTCTGGTAGCCCATCAAGTTTGAGTTAAGCACAGTGACCAGTTATACTTAAGGCCGTCCTCTTTCCCATTTTTCGCGGTGCTTTTCTTTGGATGCTATAAACGTAACGACCGAGCTACTTAGCAAGGCGATTTGCCCCAACTGTTGGACCGAGTTTGCGGTTGAAGATGTCAAATGGATTTCGGCTCACGAAGATCTGCTGGGTGACTATCGAGCAGGACCAGATTCCAACCAACGATTCCGGCCAACGCGTTTTGATGTCCATGGCAACGCAATCGATGTTAAGGGCCTCAGCTGTCAGGACCTCTCCTGCCCCAACTGCCACCTAAAGATTCCTCGATCGGTGCTCGTGTTCCAATCGTTCTTCGTATCGATTGCAGGCACTCCCTCCTGTGGAAAATCGTTTTACTTGGCCGCGATGGTTTGGAAGATGCGACAATCGTTCCCCAAAATGTTCAAACTACTTGTCGCGGATTCCGACGGCGAATGCAACAAGATCCTCAACAGCTACGAAGACCAACTCTTTTTCTCCTCGGACAAATCTGGATTGGTAAAGCTAGCCAAAACTGATGTCACGGGCGATTGGTATTCGGTCGTTCAGTATGCCGACCAAGCGGTGACTTATCCAAAGCCGTTTTATTTTGACATCCGGCCGTCAGAAGAACATTTCAATTCGGCACAAACTCGCAAGCTCTCGCGCTTGCTGTGCGTTTACGACAACGCGGGTGAATCTTTCCTGCCCGGTGCCGACACCGTCGCCAATCCCGTGACGCGTCACCTTGGGATCGCTCAGGCTTGGCTGTTCTGTTTCGACCCCACGCAAGACCCTCGATTTCGACGGGCGTTGAAGGGCAAGAGCAACGACCATCAGGTCAACGAGGGCCCTGTAACAGCGCGTCAGGAATCTGTGCTAAATGAAATGATCAACCGCATCCGAAAGCACAGTGACCTCGGCCTTAAAGACAAAACCAACCGCCCGTTGATTATCGTCTGCACCAAGTTCGACGCATGGGAGAACATCTTTGGGGAATTGCCATCGCCCTGGTTGAAGTCCACGAGGACTGGCAGTCACGTTCTAAACATGGACACAATCGAACTGGTATCGGACAAACTCAAAGAGATCCTCAGCCAGCTGTGCCCAGAACTTGTGTCTGCCTCCCAATCGATCTCGGATCTGGTTTACTTTATCCCCGTCAGTGCGACAGGTGACTCACCGGTGAAAGATCCACGATCGGGTGATTACCGCGTACGCGCCGATTTCATCAAACCCGTTTGGTGCGAGGTGCCTGTCCTATTGGCGATGGCCCACCGAGCTCCAAAGCTGGTCAAGGCGGCCAGAACCAGCGATACCGGAGTCGGCAAAAAGCGGCCGGCGCGATAACCCTTTCCCCGTAGTCTCAGTCTGAAACAGGCAGTTGTGCAAGAGCTAATCTTTACATCCTCATCGCGTGGCCTTCAGGTCGGCAAAAGTGGATTCTGCACCGTTGCGGCAACCGCAGGGATGACGCCGGGCCTGATCCGGATGCTCGAAAGTTTGAGCGGTTACCGACATCTGTTTCCGCCGGGCACGCCCGAGGCGAAAAAGAATCCGATCGCGTACTCTTATGTCAGGGCCAAAGTCGGCAACGACTTCCGCTACGTTCTTTCGCGCGTCAAAGACTGCGGCATCGATTATTCAGGACGATCCAATAAGATCGCTCACCATCTGTCTCTGGCGAGCAACATTCAGTCCAGCAGCCCAACGCGCACGCTGTTGGAGAAAAAGTTCTTCGTAGACCAGTGGGAGAAACCTGCGGCCAATCTACCACCGAGAAACCTGCCTGGCAAATTTTCCAAACCATCTCCTTGCACGTTCTGGCAAAAAATTGCCGGAGACGCTGGCTGGGCGGGCGAACTGATCGAGTCCTGCCAGATGAACAAGGTCGTGTACCTCGTCGTCAAACCATCAACGCCCGTGATGGGTTTAATTCACCAAGCAATTTCTCTGTTGCCGGCCGATCAGCAATGGCATTACACGTTCTGCACTTTCTATCGTCAGATGCCGCCCAACGTTGATTGCCAAATTCGATGCGTGATGAAAAACTCCCCCGAGATGGAGCTGACCCGCCAATCTTCCAACAACGTGCTAATCGATTTGACCAAACCATTGGGTAAGTCGCTCAGCTGCTGGGCTGAAAACGCGCGAAAGGGGATCTTGATCGAAGGCCAGCGGCCGGCTGTGGAGCCCATTCCCACTCCAGCGGATATCCCAACTCCGGCGGACATCGATCGGCAACGCGCCGCAAGACCAACGCTGCCCAGTGCCATGCCGGACCTGCGCTCATCGGCAAAAAATGATCCACCGCAACTACGTCGGCGGCAGGATCCTCCCGAAGAAGAATTAGACGTACTGGAAATCGAACCTACGCCGCTGTGGAAACGGGCTGTGGTCGCGGCAGCGGTGGCTTTGGTGCTCGGGGGCATCACCAGCGTCGTCATGTACCCTGAAATGTACAAGGGATTGTTCTCTTTCAGTTTTTTCAAGTCTGGCCCAAGCGTCAGCCGGTTTGCCAGTGAACGTCCCAGTAACGCACCTCCTCCCAAACCAAAGACCAATCCAGCTCTGATCGATAATGGCAATGCCGCTGTATCCGTTGAGGCATCGGGCGTTGACGCCGGGGATGTCCAAGTTTCTGAAACAGAACAAACGGGTACTGACGCACTGATGGAACAGGACGTGGCCCCATCGCCAAACGACGTATCGGCATCCAAGACTCCAGCTCGTTCCCCGGCCGATCGCACCGGCAGTCGCAAAACGGAACCATCAGTGGCACCACGTAGTGACCGCAGTCGCAACTCAACCGGATTCCGATCAGAGCTTCCCGGAATAGCGCGGCAACCAGCAACGAGACAGCCAGTAGTAACTCCACCAACAGTGTCCTCGCCAGCGGTATTGCCCGAAGTAGCCCCACCTGCTGCTGATACCACAGTGGCTGCCACTACCAACGACGCTGATCCGACGCAACAAGCCACTCTATCCCCACCGCCGTTAGCAGAAACGCTTATCGAAATCGACTCATTGCAATCCGTCTCATTTTCGCCGCAGTGGGATTTAATCGAACCGTCACGCAACCCGATTCCCGTCATCGTTGCGACTCACCAGCGGCAAAGCGATATGGGAATCGAATTTGATATACAACCGTCTCCTGAATTTAGCGCTACCGCACCGGCAGTCACCAGCCGTCAAATCTCGCCTCGTCGCTGGGATATCGCTGTCGCCGGACGAGCGACAGGGTATTTTCAATTGCTCGACAGCAGCTCTGGTTCACGTTTGGAATTTCAATGTAAACTTGACGACGATGGAGATGTCGATGCGCTGACCGACGACATCGACTTCATTAATCATTGCCAGTTGCGAATCGAGTACGCGCGCGACATAGCAACTGTGTTTCCGTTGGGTATAGAGTTTGTAAGAGGCCACATTGGGCTGGATAACAAGCGACGTAACAATGACGTTAAATTCGCTCGCGGCAATGCTAACTTGAACGACCTGTTAGAAAGCGAATCGCTTGAACTGGTTTACGACGTTCATGGATTCAGCACCACGGACTCGGTGCGGTGGCATTCCATCGGCGGTACGACATCGAAAAAAGAAGGCTTTGACGATCACGATGAAGATGCACCAGAGAACGAAGCGTTGCAAACACCGCATACTCCAATTGACTTCAAGCTTGACCTAAGCGAAACGGCGTTTGATGGATTTTCGCCCGATCAATCAGCGCGACTTGAGGATCTTAACCCTAGGTTGCGTCTGATCATCTACAAGCCAACCGGGAAACCACTGCGGTATCTATGGCAGCGTTTTTTGGTTGATGCTCCGGGTTACTCGGATGTTGAACTTAAATCGTGGCGGTTTGGCAATCATCCATTGGGCGTGATTCGGCGCGATTATAATAAGCGCAAGTCTGCAATGGAGCGTGCGGGAGCCGGGGAAGCCGTCGGCGATGGCGAACAACTGATCGACATCGTCAATGCCGAGATCGATTTCCTTGATGATGTCTACAAAAAAACGGCAAAGACATTGCAGATCGACGAACTGATCCCCGGCCGCGCCCCTCATCCGATTGAGATTCGCAGTGATGGCTTGTTGATGCTGATGTATATTGACATGGGAGATATCGGAAAACAGTGGTCCCTTGAAGACATGAAACAGGCCTACCACGGCAGTCCAATTGAGTAATCAGTGGGTTTTAGTTTGAACATACGGCAATAGATTTTCGGGATGCTTGATGTATTTGAATTTGGTTCGAGAAATTAAAACGGCGATCACCAACAGTGAGAACCTTCCGCCAGAATTCTTGGTCGAACTGGCCAACGAGTACGGTCGCGCCTGCAACACCGTTAACGATAAACTGTTGGACGTCAGTAGCTTGCTAAAGATTGGCTGTCGCGACGAAGCGGTCCAAGTCGCAGAACATCCACGCAGCGTGTTGGAATCGGTGCGCGAATTGAATTTTGCCAATCGTAAAGACTGGTTGACGGTGCTGTCTGAAAAAAAAATGGAGCTGCCGCCGCGACTCGATTTCCATTCGGCAGTGAAGCTAGAAGAGGCCTACGAGAAACTGACCGAACTGGCACCGCTGTTGAAGAAGAATCGTCTATTGGCGCTGGCTCAGGCACCATTGAAATCCAGAATCTTGATCTTGAAGATGCTGGTCGAAAAGGACCCCGACAATCAGGTTTGGAAAGTTGACCTCGTCAATCTACAGGAAGCACGCTTGAGAAGCATGGCCGATGAGTACCGGGTTGCCCTCAAGCAGCAAGACGCCGAAAAATTGGCCGATCTGATGCAGGAAGTTCAAGGTGAATGGGATGTCGAGGTACCTCGCTCGTTGGTCAAAAATATTTCCGAGGCACTCAACTCCATTGGTATGGAAGCCCATCTGGAAAAAATGGGGCTGGTGGCAAAACAGCTGAACCAAGCGCTGGTCGAGACCGACGCCCAAAAAGGACGTCAACTGCGCCAACGCTGGACGGAACTCAATCGAGTCGCCAATCTAAGCGGAAGCGATCCGATGGTGAAGTCGCTGCGCGAGCCGATGCGGTGGCTGGAAGAATTAGACCAAGCTCACGTCGCCGATCGAAACTACAACCAAGCGGTCGCCGATTTGGAACAATCGATCGCCGTCGGCGTGCCGCTGGAAGACCTCGACAAACGTGTTGCCCATGTAGAAAACTTCGATCGCGATAGCTCCGCCGATTTGCTCGGCAAGGCGAAGGCGTATCGAAAATCTGTCATTAAAGAACAGAAAAAGCAATCGCAGGTAACGAAGTACGCGTTGATTGGTGCGGCGATTGCTGCAGTCGGATTGATGGGCTGGTTTGGATTCGCACAAAGTCGCAGCGTGAATCTGATCGAGGCTCAGGAACAACTGCGCGTGATGATTCAGCAGAAGCAATTCGCCGAAGGCGTCGCGACTCACGATGCCTTTGCTGACTACATTAAAGAAGATTCAGAAATCGTAGGTCTGTACAGTCAACTGACCCAATTCAAACAGGCCGAAGAATCTCGCAAAGGTGGGATGACGAAACTTCTGGCGGAATTCGATCTCGATGGGGATCTGGGCAAGGAACTCGATGATCAACTGGCTCAAGGACGCAAGATGGCCAAATCGCCCGGCGAGAAAGAGGAACTTGCGAAGCTTAAAGAGCAGCTTAACGCGCGCAGGCTGGAAAAACAGAAGGTGCGAAGTGCGGAGTTTCTCAAGCAATTGGATCCGCTCTCTGGACAGCTCAAAAGTATGCTGGCTAAAGTTGATGCCGGATCTGCAGCACCGTCAGCAGTGATGCCAATCGCCAACAAAATTCGCACGTTGACAAAGTCTTCACGTGCCGACAAAGAGGGTTTGCCGGGTATTTCTTCAAACGCGAAAGCTCAAGCTGACCGCTTGGTCGCGTCAGCAGAAGATGCGATGGAGCGCGAGAAGATGGGCAAAAAATCGGCCGACGCTCTACGAAACCTGACCAAGAAAGTTGCCCGCATCAATCAACTGGACGACGCATTGATGAAGTTTGTCCAACGTTTTAGCAATGATCCCAACTCGCGTGATTTTGAGGTATCCGCTCGCGAGGGGCAACACTTCAGTGGCATTCGATTGTGGCAGGACGTCGGCGAAACCGTCCAGCAGTATCCGGTCGAGACGCTTTCCAAGGATCAATTGATTGACCTCCAAAGCGATGTTGCCGATGCACTAGAACTGACGGACATTTCCAACTGGCGCGATTCGATTAATCTACTACGCACACACCTCGATCGAGTGCTTGCTGACGACAACAACATTGACGAGGAGAAACGGGCGCTGGAGTCTTTCTTCGATCAGGCCAGCCACCGCAATATCTCCGTGCTCGAACGCGATGGAAAGAAGTACTACTTGCTGTCAGACTTTGATCCTGACAAGCGGAAATTCAGCTACTTCGTCCGAGGTGTCAATCAACGCGAACGCAAATATCAGAGAGGAGACATTGGTGGATTGGCCGGTCATTGTAAGATCGCCGCCTCGGTCATTAAACGTCTGAACCGGCCTTCGTTGGACACCGACGCTCAAATCATCAAGATGCTCGAAGATGCGTTGGAGAAATCAAAACCATTGTCAGCCATCAACGGCCCTCCGATCGACCCGCTGGTTCAATGCGACATGGTAGACCGGATTCTTGAATATGTTGAAGTGGTGTCGCCCAGCCTTGGTAATTTCGCTGAGAATCAACGAAGCATTCTGCAAGAGCAACGTGTCACCGGACTCAGGTGGAAAAACGTTGAAGACGAATCTGCTGACCAGATGCGACCTACGGCAGCCAATCTTCTCCAGCGGGTGCGCCGCAATCTGCCGGCGGCTTCGAAATTGATTAACGACAAATTGGTCAAGATGCAAAAATGGACGCGCGTGGCAGACTACGTTGCTTCGGGACTACTCTATCGCGTCGATGGGCGTTGGGTCATTGATCCCGTGACGCCCAACGGCATCACCGAAGGAGAGGACTTGTACTGTTTGATTCCCGGCAGACGCAACGTTTCCTCGTTTGAAGTTGTTGGGACCGCTTCTCAAGGAGGCGTCGATCGTGGCGATGCAGTCCTTCCGCTACAGGCGGGCCGTCCGGTGTTTGTGATTCGGGAGAAGGAATAGAACATGTTATCCGACCAAACGTTTTTCTTCAAAATGCACAACCGTGTGATGGGACCGTTTCCTCTTGCGCGGCTCCAACAAATGGCTCAGTCTGGAAAGATCAACCACGCACATGAGGTTTCCGTCGACGGTAGCAACTGGTCCAAGGCCGGCGAGCATCCCGAGATTTTTGCCACGCCCGCGGCGGTGGCTCCCGAGGCAACTCCAGCCCAACCGGCTGCCGCTCCTGCTTCAGTGGCTCCAGTTGCTGCAGCGCCCGTTGCAGCAGCTGCGCCTGCACCGCAAGCCCATCCGGTTGCTCAACCTGATGCCGAACCAGCGCAGCCTGTCGCGCCGCCGGGGCAAATCGACTGGTACTACGCAACTGATGACGAACCGGTTGGACCGGTCACCAAAAGTGAAATTGTCGAATACATCAAAACTGGCGACATCGTGCGCTCCGATCGCGTGTGGAATGCTCAGATGGACGACTGGCACCGTGTTGGTACGCGCGCTGAATTCAAGCCGGCCTTTGATCAAATGAATGCCGCAGTTCCATCGGTTGGCGGTAAGACGTCAAATATTTTGGACTTGGTTCGCCAAGTCGTTGCTGCCAAACAGTGGTTAATTGCGCTGTGTGTCTTGTTTTTTGCTGCTGCGATCAGTTTGCTGGGGGTATTTTTCGCCAGTTTCAGTGACGGCCAGTCTGTGAGAATCCAACAGGCAATCTTTTCTCTGGTGCTGGCTGGAGTATTCGCTGGACTGGTCGTGTTGATCTATCAGTTCATGGTCAAATCAGACCAATTCATCAAAACCAAAGTAGTTGATGATCTTCACGAGGCTTTCGTTTGGCTAAACCGTTTCTGGATCACACTTTCGGTCGGGCTGCTGATTTCGATCGTCTTTCTCGTGCTGGTGATCACCGGCATTCTGAAATAGCAACTCCAAATAGGCGACCAACGAACACAGTGGTTAGTCTCGCTAGAAGCAAGATACTCCTATCTCTGAAGCGCACTACGTCGCGCCAAACTTTTTCTTCTTCTTTGCCTTCTTGGCTTTCTTTTTCTTCTTTGGCTGATGAGCTACCTCAGGCCGCTGCACGTTCTCATCGGGTCCTCGAAAAACATAGGGCTTCCACGTTTCGACGGCTTCCTCCCACTGCGATTGTGATCGTGTCGGAAACCAAGTCGGCCAACCGTGTTTGAGAAATTCCGGATCCAGTTGATCGCGATTCGCCAAAACCCACTGATCGACGCTTAAGTCGCCTCGTAGTGATTCGGGAAACTTACCCAAGCCGCGAAATTCGTCGCTGACACCTTGATCGTGAATGACGTTTTCTCGCCAATTATTTAGCTCTGCGAGTAGTTCATTCTTCGTGTCGGCGTAAGCAGGATCATCGGCCAAATTGTTGACCTCATGTGGATCCTTCTTCAGGTCAAACAATTCGACTTCCGGTTTTCGTGGTGCGAAAAAGGCTGCTTGTGCGGGAGTCAATTCGCCTCGGAGGTGCATGGCACCCATCTCGGCCAACATAGGATAGCACTGTTCCTTGTATCGGCTGAACTGTAGCCATGGTCGCTCTGGCATCAGATTCAAAATTAGCTTGAAGTCTTTACTGCGAATGGCCCGCATCGAATCGTGAGCATTATCCATTTTGTCACGCGCTGCAAAAACATACTTGCGATTTTTGATTTCCTCTCCAAGCAGGCTTTCTCCATGCAGCGCGACCGGTGCTTCGACGCCAGCGGCCTCTAGCACGGTGGCACAAATATCGATCGACATTGCCAAATCTTCACTGACCTGCCCTGCCTCGACTTTGTCCGGCCAACGCATGATCATCGGAATTCGAATGCCTCCGTCATACAGAAACTGTTTGCCGCGAATGTGGCATCGACCGTGGTCGCCAATGAAAAAGACAATCGTATTATCAGCGAGTCCTTCATCCTCAAGCCGCTTCAGCAATTCGCCAACCTTGCGATCCACCAACTGCATTTGTTCAAGCCCATTGGCCCAATCGCGACGGCAGAATTCTGTGTCTGCGTAGTAAGGAGGCAGTTCCACATCTTTAATGTCGATCGGACGCTCTGGATCGCGATCCCATTTGCGATGCGTTTCGGGAAACGTAATTCGAGCGAAGAACGGCTGTCCCTCTTTTCTCTCATTCCAGTCGTTGCCCATAAACAGGCCTTCGCGTGTGTCCGGCAAGAAGTTGACGTCAATTTTGTAAGACATCAGCGCCGTGAAATAGCCAGCGTCTTGAAGCAGATGGGGGATCGGCCTGATGCCGTGCGGCAAAGGTTTCTTGTCGCTGGTTCGATGCTGGTGCGCACCGATGTAGTTTTGATGGAAGCCCGTCATCATGGCCGACCGCGACGTTGAGCAAACGGGTGAAGTTGTGAACGCGGTTTGGTAGCGCACACCTTGAGCAGCAAGTGCATCGACGTGCGGCGTATGAATCCCTTTGGTTCCGTAACAGGAAAGATCGGGCGACCAATCTTCGATTGTGATCCAAAGAATGTTCGGGCGCTGGTCAGTGGATGTTTCAGCAACCGCAACGGAGCAACAACTGAGTAGAAGTGCGAAAGCAATCAGTAAGTTTTTCATATTCTCTTTTCAAAATGATTATCACAACCTCACTCGCAAGTATTCAAGTTGCGTATCTGAGATTGAATTTCAATTTTTACTAAAAAAGCTCGCTAGTTTGAAATCGCGAAGCGTTTAAATACAAGCCCGAAGCGCGAGCGAGTGAATATAATACAAGCTCGAAGCGCGAGCGAATATAATACAAGCCCGAAGCGCGAGCGAGGGAATATTCGCAGGCTTTCTTAGCTCCTCGCTCGCGCTTCGGGCTTGTAATAGCGCAACTCCAAAGCCCGCAAGCAAGGTACGGAGCCCTAGATTGTGCAATGGGTTGTGAATCAATGCAATCTAATATTTCCCGTTTGTTCCGTATGTTTCCAGCTTCGACTTGCGAGGTCGAACACGCACGCTGTGATCGGGTTGCCCCGTGATTCGATCAAACTCATCGGGCGTCCGACGCGAAGGTAAATAGTCATTGGTCTCTTCTGCCCACTGCTCCAGTGCCTTGGCCATTCGGTCGCGAACTGTTTGATAGGCGGTATCCTCAGCCACATTACGTGTCTCCCCGGGATCGCGTTGCAAGTCAAAAAGCTCCCATTTGGGTCGCGGCGAAATCAAGCAGGCTCGTTGAGAAGCAGTTAGTCCGTTTTCTTTCTCAAGCCGCAACATATTCTGCCAAGTCAACGCTCGGCCGGCATCTGCCGAAGGCGTTGCCGCTAGATCCTCGTAATCGTTGCGAATCAGTTTGTATTGTTGCGTCATGACGGCGCGAGCTTGATCTTCGTAGTCGTGCCAGTGATCTTCGGCAAAAGCGTATTGGCGATGGGCTTTCACTGGATCGGTTAACGTTTGGGCAAAACTGATTCCTTCGCAAGCGATAGAGGTTGGCTGCAAACCTGCGAGCTCCAAAAACGTCGGAGCAATATCGACCGAACTGACTAGCGAATCGGTCACCGATCCTGCGGTGATTTTCGCCCGCCAGCGAATCAGCCAAGGCGTCCGAATCCCGCCATCGTACATCGTTGTCTTGTCTCGTGGAAACGGCCGACCATTATCGCTGATAAAAAGCACGATCGTGTTGTCGGCAATCGCCTGCTCTTGAAGCTTAATCAAAACTTTGCCAACATATTTATCCAATCGCCCAATCTCGTCATAGTACATCCGCAAGTCTTTGCGAACGTCCGGAGTGTCGGGCAAATGCGAGGGTACGATGACCTCGGAATCTTTGTGCGGCGGGTCGAGAGCACCTTCTTCGTAAGCTCGATGCGGATCGAGCGACGCAAGCCACATGAAGAACGGTTTGTCTTTCGGCCGTTCATCAAATGCCGTCTCCCAGTCTTCGCAACCGCTGGGTTGTTTTTTTGCAACCATCTTTGGTTTGTTACCATCTTTGCCTGACGGCAAAACGAAACCAGCGGTCGATACGTCGTAAATTTTGTCGAACTGATCTCGAACGGCGTCACCCAAATGCCACTTTCCTGCGGCGGCTGTATAGTAGCCAGCTTTCTTCAGTTGCCCCGCAAACGTTTCGCTTCCAGCGGGCAGCGGCCAATGCAACTGTTCGGCACCGGTGTTGTGCGGATACTTACCAGTGATAATGCTCGACCGAGACGGACTGCAGGAGCTGATCGTGAGGTAAGCATGGTTGAACTTCAAACCATCTTTGGCCAGCGAATCAATGTTCGGAGTTCGAATCGATGGGTGACCATAGGCACCGCAATCATTCCAATTCATATCATCTGCGATGATCAGAACAATATTCGGCCGACCAGAGACCTCCTGAGCAAACGAAACACCAACACCAAACATCGTGACCAACACCAGAGCGACGACAAGTGTTTGAAGAATTTTGGTCATGGATTACTTATCCAATTGGATCGTAAGCTGGCACGTAACAGAAAATTGCGCGAACATTTATTGTAGTGGCTTACAACTCGATTTCCACCATCAGAAATACAGCGACGATCGGGAGTAGCAATCCTTTGGCGTACCGAGCAATCAAGATCAGCGTGACGGGTTTATATCCAACATCCCAATCAAGCCACCTGCAACCACCACTGCCAGCGCAACAAGTTTGAACAAAAGGTGCTTAGAAACTCTTGATCCGAACAACTCGCTGACGGCGTAGTTGATGGCCATGCTTACGCGCAGCTTAACCATACTCACGCTGCGCGCGAGCATGGCATCCAAGACATGGACCACAAAACATTGTTAGAACACCCGACACTCTCGATGCTAGCAACGCCTATGGCCGACTCCAGCTTGCTCATACCGAGGCAATCCTGTAACGATCCAGTATGTTAACCCGTAAAACGCATCATGAATTACTTCTACGCGGCGCACGTACGATCGCAATGTTGATCATCGGTCTCGGACTATTATTAGGCGCGGGCTGCAAAAGTGTCGACCAACAGCAACCGCTAGACTTTTCCTTGCCGGGTGTCGAGATGAATGAGGGCGCTGTCGCGCTCCAAGTGGCTGTCGTTCAGGTTGACGATGATCAAGAGGAATTCTTAGACGAGTTTTGGGCTCGGCTAGACGAGATGAAATTGGGACTAATCCAACGACAGATCGCCGACGCAAACGGACTGCGCTATGCCGTCATGTCACCGCAATGCCCCGCCATCCTCGACGAACTGCTGGAACGCCGCGAGCTAGATACCTCCGGGCTCACTGACATCCAAAAACAAATGGCGTCTCAAGGACTACTTGAATCTCCGTCGCGCCTGCTCCATCACCAGCGCATCGAAAATGACACCGGCGAGGAATTTGAGATCCCTGTATCAGACTACTTTCAACAGAAAGACTGGTCCATAGTCAACAAGTACGGCTCAGTCGACACCGGTAGTGGCGAACTGGTAAAGGCGTTCATTCAGATGTCCACGTTTCCTCAAGGCGACGGTTCGGTCAGGTTAGTCGTCGAACCCGAGATCCACCATGGTCGACCGCAACAGCGCTACGACGTTTCCCAACGGACGTTTCTGTTTTCCGAAAGCCAAATTGAGTCGCGCATTGATCCCTTAAAGTTCTTCATTGACTTACAACCCGGCGAGGCGCTGATCATCGCTCCGACGACCCAGACGTTATCCGACACCGAGCAAAAGGGCGACAACCTGACTTCCGAGAGTCTCGCGCAGAACATCGGAGACCTGTTCTTTGTCCAGACAACAATCGCCAGCGCACAGGTAGTGCCAACACAGCAGAATCAACAAAACCAGTTGATTAAATCGGCATTTGAGGAACTCGATAAGCAGTTTGGTGAATCCCCTGATGGTCAATTCGAAGAAGAACCTGCGGCGATCACTCGGGCTCCTCAACCTCAAGTGAAACCGCTTTGCCGGTTTTTGATGGTCAGATTGATCCACTCTCACGCCGACGACTTGTTCGATCGCTCATCTTCGGCTGAACGTCTTACGACGATCAATCTCCAATAGGCGATAATCAGCAAAGTCGGGCAATCTAAAAACGGTTACAATCACAGATTAAGCAAGTTATTACTTTACTAGGAGACAAAATTGGCGACCGAATCATTGACATGGGTCGATCAGCGCGAGCAACTGTTGTTGGCACCCTATGCGATGTTCAGCAATCAGTCGCGCGGGCGCGTTCATCCGGAAACCGAGCACCCTTACCGCGGACCGTTTCAACGCGACCGAGACCGAATCCTGCACAGCTCGGCCTATCGCAGGCTCAGCGGAAAGATGCAGGTCTTCACCGGCGAGATGGGTGATTACCATCGCACTCGACTGACCCATACGCAAGAAGTTGCCACCGTCGCGCGTACGATCGGTCGCGCGTTGGGATTGAATGAGGATTTGATCGAAGCTCTAGCACTGATGCACGACATCGGACATCCACCCTACGGGCATGCCGGAGAAGATGCGCTCAACGAGTGTGCGGCAGATTTCGGTGGATTCTCACACAACCAGTTTGCACTAACGATCGCCACCGAGCTTGAGTTTCGCTACAACGAATTCTCAGGGTTGAATCTGACTCATGAAGTGTTGGCGGGGCAAACGTGTCGAATCGACAAACAGAAATCCGGCCAGCGTCCGCTGCTGGAGGTACAGTTGGTCGACGCCGCTGACAGTACGACATACGACGCTCACGATACCGATGACGCGATTAAGCTTGGCCTCGTGACGCTTGAAGAAATGGAATCACTTGAGTTGGTGAGGGAAAGCATTGCTCACGTACGTCAGCACTACACAGCGCTCAATGAGGAGCTGATGCGAAAGGCGTTGGTGCACCGGCTGATTGAGCGTCAGGTGACGTCGTTGATCGCTAACTGCGGTAAGGAGTTTCAGGCTCGCGATTTTTCGAGCTATGAGGATGCCATGAACAGCGATTTTGTGCTTGGCCACGATGCTGAGTTGAACCAGCAGAAGCAGGAACTCGAACGTTTCCTCTACGCACGCGTGTACCGCCACCCGAACCTAGTAACCGTCCGGCAACAGGCCCAGCAGCGACTCAAGGAGATGTTCCAGCGGTACTGCGATGCTCCTGAACTTTTTCCAAGAAAATATCAAGATCGTGCAGAAAAAATCGGAGTTCCTCGAATGGCGATCGAATACATTGCTGGAATGACTGATCGTTTCTGCGAAGATGTACACAGCGCGATCGTCTCACAGCCGTAAAAAGACAAGAGTTTTTTGATCGGCGACAACGCAACTGGCACACTCACTACTATAGAATTGTTGGTGGAACACGACGCTTTAGACGGTGTACGAATTGGCGGTGGCACCTAGGTGACTTGCAATTGGTCCTCTATGGCCAAAATAGGCTTTCCACCTACGCGGCAGAGATTTAGAATGGTGATTTGGCGGCGAGCCAGATACCAATACCTTCGTTGGGACAGTATAGAAGAACCCAATCCCCTGATCTGGCTCCGGCCATTTTGATTCGAGTAAAATAATGGCTCTCTGGATTTTAAGAGCGTGTTTTCTGCTGGTCGCTATCGGCCTTGGCGTCTCCTTCAATACGTCACTAGCACTCAACGCAGATGCCGAGGGAGCTTCGCGTTGGCTGGTGTGGACTGTCTTTGCAATTTTTGTGGTCGGTGCAATTGCCACTATTGTGGCCGACATATCGATCAAGAATAAACGCATCGACTTGATTTCCAGCGTGTATTTTGGATTGATCGTGGGCTTCTTTCTGACCTACATCGTCAGCACTGCTTTGACGCCGCTGTTTGGCATTTTCAACCACAATTCTGTTCTTGAGGGAGCTACGCCCGAGCAAGTGAAAGCATGGGTCGTTTCTTTCTTAGGCGCGGCGATCTGTTACTCCTGCGTCAGTCTGCTGTGGCAAACCAAAGACGATTTTCGTTTTGTGATCCCCTACGTTGAATTCAGCAAGGATGTTAAAGGGCTCAAGCCTTACGTGCTGGACACTAGCGTGGTGATCGATGGTCGCATTGCTGACATCATCGACACCGGCATCATCGACAACCCTTTGGTCATGCCTCGATTTATCTTGGCTGAACTTCAAGGCATTGCAGACAGCGGCGATAAAATGCGTCGCGCCAAAGGTCGCCGCGGGCTAGATGTGCTGGACAAAATGCGCAACAACGATCAAATCGATCTGAAAGTCTATGACCGTGAACTTCCCGAAATGCTGGGGCAACCGGTTGATATGAAATTGCTGATGCTGGCGCGACACCTTGAGGGAAAAGTTGTCACTGGCGATTTCAATCTAAACAAGGTTGCCAAGCTACAAAACGTGCCGGTAATCAATTTGAATGAGATCGCTAATTCTCTCAAACCGGTCTTCCTGCCCGGTGAGCAGATCCGCATCCGCATCGTGAAGGCCGGCGAGGGAGCAAATCAGGGCGTGGGCTATTTGGATGACGGGACCATGATCGTTGTCGAGGATGGCAAAAACCAGATCGGCAAAGAAGTCGAGGTCACGGTGACTAGTATGCTGCAGACAAACGCCGGCCGAATGATATTCGGAAAATTCGGGTAGAAATTTCGTGCCAGCTTTTGGCTGGTTTAAGAGAGAACCGTAGTATTTGCAGCAGTTGCTCAATTTTTTTGACAAAATTTCAGCAACCTGCTTGCCTGAGTAGAAAAAATAACCTTTCTTTCAGGTGATTCTCAGTCATGGCCACTGGGCACGTTTCCTCTCTGTTCTTCTCTGGATGCCAATGCAGCCTGCTTTCTCTCGCCGCCGCTCCGCTGGTCCAAAACTCACATTTGAAAATCTTGAAGATCGTAAGCTTCTTGCCGCTCTCGATATCCTAGCCGCGGGAACTTCTGGCACCGAACAAATCAACTTGTACGTTGATAATCAGGTCGTCGCGACGTTTGACGATTTAGGCACCGGGGCCTACGCCAACCGATTCAATACGCTCAGCTACCAATCCGATGAGCCCATCTCTGCCGGTGATGTGCGTATCGAATTTGTTAACGACGCTTACACTCCCGTTTATCGCGATGTGCAAATCGATGCGATCGTAATCGACGGACAGCGTTTCGAGGCCGAATCACCGGACGTCTATTCAACCGGCACTTGGAAACGCGCTGACGGCGTCGTTGCGGGCTTCCGCGAAAGCGAGTTCTTGCAAGTAAACGGTTACTTTCAATTTGCAGATCCGATCGCAGCAACACTAAATTCGCCAGATGTTTATCATCGCAGTTTCGACCCCAACGTGGGAACCATACTGACTGCGTTTTCCGACAGCGACCCTCAGAATCCGCAAGATCCGTGGGATATCCTAACCAGTTGGAAATCAGCCATCGACGAGCTTGAATCCATCGGTGTCGATGAAGTAACGTTCGCCGTCTTTCGCAGGGCTCAAGGTGGCTATCTGGTGGGAGGTCCTACCATCGCAACCGTCACATCGGCCGTCGAATATGCCAATGAAAAAGGCTTTTCGGTTACGATGCTGCCGCTGTTCGAAACCGAAGGCGGATGGCGTGGAGATTACGATCCTAGCGGAGCCGAACGTACTGTCTTTCGCAACGAGTATACGCAATTGATCTCTGATCTCGCCCATATTGAAGGCATCGACCGGTTCAGTGTCGTTTCAGAACTCAACGCGATGGTCAACAACACAAACAATCACGCTTGGATTCAAAGTCTAGTTTCGGTTGTCGAATCGGCCTTTGATTCCGCTGGAAACACCGGCGGCAGAATTGGCGCTACTGCAAATTTTGATGCTTACGACAATTGGCAACATACTCAATTGCTGACGAATTCTGGATTGGACTACGTTGGACTAAGTGCTTACTACAGCGTGCTTGATCGCGCCGATGCCAACTTGGTCGCGGGTATTGGCGAAGTCTCGGACTCCACCTATGAGAAACTGGTCGACAACTGGACAGGCCAACTCGATCGCCTGAGCGCTTTTGGATCTGAGAACGGACTTTCGGTAGTCATTCAAGAATTTGGGGCCGTTCAAAGAAACTATGCAGCAGTGGCACCGTTTGCAGTCACGCCCGGCAACTGGGTCGATGCAGGTTCACCCTATCAATACTCGTCCGATCCCCAAGAGCAGGCTGCTCTGTACGAGAGTCTGATCGAGGCGCTTGACGGTCGCGCTGAAGAATTTGAGTCGGTCGTATTTTGGACTTGGGAACACGGAGCCAGTCGTGGCACGCGCAGTTACGTTGGCGCTCCAGCCGGCACGCCTCAGTACATCGAAGCTTTCGCGATCTGGCCAACGGACGGCGGCGCTGGCCAGTACTTGACCAATTTCCTTTCCACTAGTGTCAATGGTCCGATCTCGACGGTCGGGATTGAACTCTTGGGCACCGAAGCCAACGATACCCTCCGAGGTGAGCAGCTGGACGACCTGCTGGAAGGCTTTGGGGGAGATGACATTCTCTTCGGCGACGCTGGCGACGACGAATTGCATGGCGGCGGTGGAAACGATCAGATCACAGGGGGAGAAGGCAACGACCGAATTTTTGGCGGCTCCTATCGTGATACGATTTGGGGCAATGAAGGCAACGACACCATCGACGCCGGTTCTGGCTTCGACGAGGTGTTTGGCGGTCAGGGTGATGACACCATCTATGGGCATTGGGGACAAGATAGGCTTGATGGTGGCGAAGGTAACGACCGAATCGACGGCGGTGTTAGCGACGACCTGATCTATGGTCAATCAGGCAGCGACATCCTCGACGGCGGAGACGGCAACGACACCATTTACGGTGGATCGGAACAGGATACGATCTCTGGTGGTGACGGAAACGATACGATTCACGCTGGAACATACGCGGACAACGTCCACGGCGATGCCGGCGACGACACCATCTGGGCCAGCTCTGGTTGGGATGTCGTTTGGGGCGGTCGAGGCGCTGACCAAATCCACGGCCAGTGGGGCAACGACACGCTTCATGGCGGAAGTGGCGACGATGTTCTTAACGGCGGGGTTGGCGATGACGTTCTTAACGGCGGTGAAGGATACGACCGGGCATTGTTCTCCGGTAGTCGAGAAGACTACACCATTACGCGGATCGAAAACGGAAGTTATGAGGTCGCTGGCGTCGACGGCGTCGATACCCTCACCGCGATCGAAACGCTTGAGTTTGAAGACGGCGAAATACAGCTGAAAGCTCCACCGACCGTTGTGGCTCAACGCAATTTACGTTCTGCAAAGAATCCAGATTCCTCTTCTAATCCGGTTGATGGATCGGAAAGCACAGCAATGCCTGACCTCTTTGGATCAGAAAGTGATTTCGAATCCGATGAAGAAAAGGACCATTCACGCTCAGTAAGTGTCGGCCTAGATGAAACCGACGACTTTTTTGCATCGCTTGCAATCGGCTAAGTGTGAGATCTATACTGCTTGTACGTTTGGCTTGCTGCGATAAAAGACGTTGTGGCTGATCGATTGCACAAACTTCTCAAGCAGGTCAGATATGAGTATTGCTGCGTCAAATTACGCTTGGCCAAACTGTTGTTGGGTAACGCAGTTAAAACAAATCGTCCTGGTCGTCGCCATCGCAACGTTGGGTACTAGCCAAATCGCGGTGGCTCAACTGCATCCGGAAGTGAAACTCTGGCCCAATGGACTGCCTAATGGGGCTGTCGCGTTTGATGCCGACAAAGCAAAAGAGCTTAGCGAAGCATCCAAGGTCCACCCCAAAGGGCATATTCTGTTTGTTGATACACCGACGCTGACGGTGTACCGAGCATCAGAGGAATCTGCCAACCGAAGCGCTGTCGTGATCTGCCCCGGCGGCGGTTATAACGTGCTTGCTTGGCAACACGAGGGTGTTGAAATCGCGGAGTGGTTTAATTCCATCGGTGTAACAGCCTTTATTCTCAAGTACAGGGTACCACGCCGCATTCCAGACAATATTCATTGGGAACCGATGCAAGATGTTCAGCGCGCCATTCGGTTGGTCCGACACGAAGCGGAAACGCATGAAATCGATGCGAACCGAATTGGTGTGTTAGGATTCTCCGCAGGTGGTCACCTAGCGATCATGTCCGGGGTTCACTACGAAACCAAATGTTATGAACCAACTGATGTAATCGATAAAGTAAGTGCACGTCCTGATTTTGTCTGCCCCATCTACGCAGCCTATTTGGCGGACGGCTACAAGGACGATGTACCCGATTTGGGGGCCTTGGTCACCGTTACCGAAAAGACGCCACCGATGTTTTTGGCGGTCACTTGGGGCGACAAAATGCGAGGGGCTCAATCAGCGCTGCTGTTATCAAGACTCAAAGCACACAATGTTCCGGCTGAATTGCACGTCTATCAGAACGGCGGGCATGGCTACGGAATCCGTAAAAGTGAGCTTCCTGTATCCAAATGGCATCATCACCTAGCCAGTTGGCTGAAGTTTAACAAATACTTCGAGGCTGGAGACAAGGAAAAAGCGAACGAGGCGACTAAGTGACCGTCGCCCTTAGTGCTCCGCCGAGATTAGCTGCAAAAAAAGCAAGTAGTAATCTGTGCCATGGGTTATCGCCGCCGCAATCTTTTCGTAGCCCGAACAACCGAATTTTAAAAAACCAAATTCAAGTGATCTTTTTCCATTTTGGCTCAATTTCTTGGCCGACCGCTGTTTGAGATGTAGGTTTGTTGTGTAAGGGCCGCACGACGAAAAAGACGATTGCTCAACCACAACTATTCGTTAAAACGCAGCAACAGTTCTTGATCGGGTCCACACCTTTGGCAATGAGATTCACTTAACCCGAACGAGGTAGCAAGCATGAAATCTTCCTCTTTTGTTGGCCACTTGAAATCAGTTTTGGATTTTTGGTAGCCAAAGTTAATCGGGCAATTGGTAGTAACAGAAGGCATCTTTAAACCGTCAACCTTGAACGTCCTTTTGGAGTCTGGGACACCCTCAAAAGGTTTCGGTCCTGCCGTTGGGCAAAGCCATCCTCCTTACCAACTGCCCTGATCAGTGAACGTTTCCATCCCAGTCGGGACGGATCTTCCGGAGCACGATTTGCACCGCAAGACCGACAGGATTGGAAAAGGATGTGTCATGGAATGTTGTCATCACTCCGACACCGACACCGATGCAGATCGGGGTCGGTGTTTTTTTTCACTTTCTCTTTGGCATCGCGAACAAATTGGCAGCAAATCGAGGCTGTCGTTTTACATGTGACATGGGGCGGCTATAATATTAAATGGTCGCACTCCATGCTCTTGCTGGGCTCCACACTTTAGAGCATTCGCAGCATCTCCCACCTCATGTCGAAGATTGACTCATGTCCACCAGGAAAAAAGAGATTGCGCAATCGCTTGAAAAAGCCAATGTCGCTGAATCGATCACTGACGATGAATTTCTAGAAGACGACCAAAGCGAGGGGCGTTTTCTGCTGTTTAACGTGATGCCAAGTTGGGTGTTCAGTTTCGTTGTTCACGTTGCACTAATTTTGTTGATGGCTTTTTTGGTCATGCCAAGCATCGAGAATAAATCGGTTGCGTTTGAAGCCAGCGAATCGGTATCCGAGCGTATGGAAACGATTGATCTAAATTTGGATGCGGACCTAGATGTTCAGGAAGACGTACTAGAATCTGAAATCTCTGAAGAGGAATTTGAGATATTCGAGGAAGTCACTCCAGAGATGGAAGTCGAGGTTGCGATGGAAGAATTCGCCGATGTTGACCTAGCTTCAGAGATCTTTGAGACCGCCGATGAATTTGGAGAAAGTGCCGAAATTGGTGCTGTCAACGAAACGGTCAGCAGGTCATCGGCAGAATCACGCGAGCGATTGGTCAAAGAGTATGGTGGCAACTCGGCGTCCGAAGAGGCCGTGGCCCTCGCTCTTGAATGGATCGTCAAGCATCAACTGCCTGATGGGGGCTGGAGTTTTGATCATCGAATCGGTGATGGAAAATTCAGAAACAGCCCTAACCCTGGAGTTATCGAGTACGAAGGCGCGCGCTTGTACGCGCGAAACGGTGCAACCGCGATGGCGCTACTGCCTTTGCTGGGACAGGGGCACACTCATTTAGCAGGCAAATATAAGAAAGAGGTGCGGCGCGGCATTGAATACTTGATGCAAAAAGGGCAGCCTCAAAAGAGTGGAAGTATTTCGTACTATGAACCTGGTGGAAGATTCTACTCTCATGGCCTCTGCTCAATCGTTTTTACCGAAGCGTTCGCAATGTCGCAGGACCCGTTGCTGGCACCATACGCTCAAGGTTGCCTTTGGTATTTAGAGCAAACACAACACCCTAGCATTGGCGGATGGAAGTACATCCCTTTTAAAGACAGTGATACTTCTGTCGTAGGCTGGCAAGTTATGGCGTTTAAAAGTGGGAAATTGTCAGGTCTGCAGATTAACAAGAAAACATACAAGCTAATCGACAAGTTCTTGAATTATGTATCGACCGACGCAGGCACCTTTTATGGATACGATACGCCGGAGAAACGACGCAACAAGTCGTGCACGGCGGTCGGAATTCTCTGCCGCATGTACATGGGATGGGACAAGGAGCATCCGTCGCTAAACAAAGCTGTAAAGTTCTTAAGCGACACGGGACCACTCATCGGGAAGAAAAAACCCTACGACAAAGATAGCCCTTATGACAAAGACAACAAAAAAATCCCTGACGACGAAATCACCCCCTACGACATGTACTACAATTATTATGGCACTCAGGTCATGAAGCAGTACGGCGGCGAAGAGTGGACCAACTGGAACGAAGTCATGCGCGATTCGCTCGTTGAGAAACAGGATAAAACCGGCATTAAGGCAGGAAGCTGGTTTTTCAACCACAACCACGCCACGAACAAAGGCGGTCGGCTATATTGCACCGCAATGGCGTGTATGACTCTAGAGGTTTACTATCGCTACCTACCACTGTACGGCCAAGACGTTACCGAAGACGAGTTCCCACTTGACTAGGTTTGCTGGATTGAAACTTCCGCCAAT
>CALHPU010000069.1 GCA_938036435.1 uncultured Pirellulaceae bacterium
AGGCATTTGGCCGCGAAGTATGTTCCACTACCACGAGGGTGTTCATGAAACAGGCTTGTTTGGACTATCCAATTACTTGATCAAGTTAAGCGTGATACCCACGCTGTTGTTGATTGGTTTTGCTGGATACGCCGCGTTCCAGTTTTTGACTGATAAAGCTAACAATGCCAAATTCTATATTGGCATGACGATTATGGTGCTCGGTTACTTCGTGGGCGTTGCGGGCGGCGTCGTCTACCAAAACGCGTTCGCCAGTGACTCACATTCTCATGCGGCAGTCCAAGTTGATGGGCCCCTGATGCTACATGCCGCGATGACCGAAGAGTCGTCTGAGAACGGCGGTGACCACGCTCAAGATCATGCTGATGGCGCCAGTCACTCTAAAGGTAGCGAAGGCGATCATAGCGGTGATCAGCACGAAGATGTTCCTGCTGGTTCAGCGACTTCGGTTCCAGACAGTGTCGGTATCTTTTTCAGCATTTATTACTGTATGACAGGACTTCACGCGATTCACATCATCGGCGGCATTATCGCTTTGGCGTGGCTGTATCGACGAAGTCAGTTGGGACATTGGCGAGAGGACTATTTTGGTCCGGTCGATTACGTCGGACTCTATTGGCACTTGGTCGATTTGATCTGGATTTACTTGTTCCCACTCTTGTATTTGATTGACTAAGGCGGTGCCCAATGGCTGACCACTCACACGATTCACACGACCATCCTTCATTCAATCACCCGGCACCTATCCCGATGCTGTTCGCGGTGTTTGTGGCGCTGGTTGGACTGACGATCGCGACGGTAGTAACGTCCAATATCGAACTGGCGCAATTTGCGTTTCCGGTCGCTATGGTGATCGCTACTCTCAAGGCTTTTTTGGTATGTGCTTTTTTCATGCACATGTGGTGGGACAAGGGGTTTAACATCCTCGTGTTTCTCTCCTCGTTGCTGTTCGTGTCGTTGTTTATCGCTATGACGATGCTGGACACCGGTAGCAACCTTGAGCAGATCGAGAGCTTTCCAACGACCGAAACATCATCGCTATCGACGACTGAGTATTAGACTTTACACCTAGAGTGGGCTTTCGCTCGGCGAAGGAACGATACTTTCGCACAGCGAAAGATGATGGTTTTGGGTATGGAGTTTAGACGGAGGGAAAAAGCGGTGATCGTCCGAAACGATTCTTGGGGTTCTAGCCATGTTGAAACAATCTTTGAGAATGGTGCCCGCAAGAAAGGAGCACTATCAAAGTAAGCTGGTGTTCTTGTTGTTCCTCGCATCGCTGGGGATGTTTTTTGTCGCTAGTTTGATCACGTTTTTGATGGTACGTGATCAAGCGTTCAATCCGATTCCTAATGCTATTCCGGGCTCGTTTCTTGATCAGGGACCGGAAATCTACCAGCCACTGAAGATTCCCGGCTCGTTTTGGCTGAGCACAATCGCGCTGATCTTGGTCAGCTTTTTTCTGCATCGCGCTTGCTGGTTGGTCCATCGCGAGCGACAAAAAGAGTTTCGCTTAGTGTTGGGACTGGCTTGGGTGGCGGCATTCACGTTCACTCTTGTCCAAGGCGTCGGCATGGCATGGTTGTTGGATCAGCACAGGAGCGTGACCGACGGTTCAATGAAAATCTTCGGCATGTCGTTTACCTTGGCGTTGATCCACGCCCTGCATGTGATCGGCGGGATGGCGTTTCTTGGTTTCGTAATCTACCAAGCGTATCGCGATCGCTACGATCACGAGCGCCATTTCGCAGTCGACAATTGTGCCAATTACTGGCACTTTCTGGATGTTGTTTGGGTCTGCATGCTGGTCGTGTTTTTGATCGCGCGATAGCGCTCATCCTTGGATAGACGCGCTCGAGCGGCAGTCTAATGGAGTCGAAATTGTTCTTGGCGACCTAGAGAACAGCGTTTCGATCAGGAATTTACCGACTTTGATCCTGACCGACCAACATTTGGGTGCTATAATTGTAAACAATTTGCGAGTCTTCTCCCGCCTAGTCCTGCCATCAAGGGATTTGAAATGTTATCTACATGTCGAAGTATAAGTCGTCGCTCTTTGGGCTGCAGCTTCTCTGGCAGTCGTAGCTGCGCTACTCTGATCATCGTTGTGATTTCGCTGCTTCAATTATCTGGCTTTCTTACAGGTTGCGAAAATCTTCAAGCGGCAACCATCGTTGCTAATGCGTCTGCGACAGGAGTCCAAAATTGGACCGCCACTTCGACGTGGGTTGGAGGCAACGTCCCCGGCCCCAACGACCGCGCGATTATTCCGCAGAACGCTACAGTGTTGCTTAACGGGACGAACCATGTCGTAAAAGAATTGGTTGTTCACGGCACGTTAGTCGCCGAAGAGACTGCTGGAGTTGATCGCGCTCTGATGTCCAATTGGATTCACGTCAATAGCGGAGGAGTCTTGCAGATCGGAACGGCAACGGATCGATATGACCAAGCCGAATTTACGATCCTGCTCACCGGTGACAATCCAGCACAAACATTCAACATCGAAACGGCAACGGGCAGCCTTACAATCAGCGACAACGATTCGTTTTTGATGGCCGCTGGCGGGGGGAGGTTGCAGTTTTACGGTGAAGAAAGATTGTCCTTCACCAAATTGGCTGCGACGGTCAACGCGAACTCCAGCCAGATCTTTGTTTCCAATGTCATCGAACGCAACTTTGACGGAATCACATCAGCGGTCTCCGACGGTGAGCTAGACTGGGAAGTGGGAGACCAGATTGTGATTGCCAGTTCGTCTGAAGACTATGACGATCAAGAGGTACGAACGATCACTGCGATTACGAACGTGGGTCTTGGTACCTCTCGTATCACATTGAATGCTCCGTTAAGTCATCGGCACTACGGCGAGATCGAAACTTACAGCAACGACACGCGCGATTGGAAATTGGATCTTCGGGCCGAAGTTGCGTTGCTCAGTCGCAACGTACGAGTGGAAGGTGAATCCATTCATGACACGGACAATAATTTCGGAGACCGAGCGCGGTTTAGCTCAACGTTAGGTAGTACCGGTGACGGATTTGGTGGTCATATCATGATCATGGGAACTGCCGGCCAGATCACGGTCGATGGCGTTCAATTGGACAAGCTTGGCCAGAGTGGTCGCCTTGGCCGATACCCAATTCACTGGCATGTTGCGGGTGATCGTTCTGGTGATGTGCTGCGACAAACCTGCATTACGAATTCCAACAATCGCGGCGTTACGATTCATAGCACGCACAATGTTATCGTTCAAGACGTTGTATTGCATGACATTCACGGCCACGGTTTCTTTATGGAAGACGGCGTGGAAAACGGGAATCAATACATCTCCAATATTGCATTTGGAGTCCATCAGGTCGGGGCCAATGGCGCCAACATTAATTTGAACGACCCGTTCATTGTGGATACGCATGACCACGTTGGTCAAAACGCATCGCGGTTTGTTAGCTCAGCCGCATATTGGATTACCAACCCCGATAACACATGGATCGGAAACATAAGCGCTGGCTCGGAGGGAACTGGGTTCTGGTTCATTCTCCCTGACAGCCCGATCGGATCGGCCGCCGGTAATCCTCAATACAACAATGTGCGCCCCGATCGAACCAATCTGCGGCAGTTCGATTTTAACTCCTCCCATTCGTCACCAGCTGGTTTGAACTTTGATCGTGGTTCGGACTTGGAAGTACCCGTTGGAGCCACACTCAAAGCGAATTTTGCTGGAGATAACTGGTTACCGTCAGCAGAACCTCAAATCAACAACTTCACTGCCTACCAGCACAATGTGGCGATCTATCATCGAGGCTTCGATGCCAACTTTCATGATAACCGAATCGCCGATTGTAATATCGGAACCTTCATTACGTTTACCCAACGGATCACCGATACGCTGTACGTTGGTCACTCGCGCGGCAACGCCGATCAGTCAGATTCGGTGACGGGCCACACGATCTATGATGGTGCCAATACGCTTGATGGAATTCACTTTGCCGGATTCGCTGCAAGTAACGCTCACACCTTCCGCACTAATGGATCCGCGTTGCGGCACACTAGCCACGTAATGAGCAATACCTCTTTCGAAAACGATGGCAGCGCGGGCCATGTTAGCGTAGGAACTCAAGGCGGCAGCTCGTCACAGACCTCGCCGTTTGATTTGTCACCTGCTTCAATCTACGACGCCGATGGAACCTTGACGGGACATGTTGGAGGCGGCGCGGGCTGGACGGTGGTGACCAATCATCCGTTTTTCTACGACAGCGACGATATCGTGCCCGGCGGCTGGAATGCAGCGATTTCAGATGACATCTACGCGATGTTGCACTTCGATCCCAACAATTCTGGTTCTCGATTTCGGGCGACGGCGCCAGATGGGGATCAAATCACCGACGCGGGAACATCCAGACGTAATACGCATATCAAAGTTGGCTTTGGTCTTGATCCTGCCGATGACTACCTGATTGATCTGGCAGCTGGATCGATATCAAATCCATTTGATTTCAGGTATTGGACCAGGACAGGCCCGGCCGGACCGAGTGTTGTGAAATTTATCGGCTTTGGAAATACCCTGAGGCCCCAGAATATGAACCGGGCAACGACCTTAGATCAGTTAAGGCTCGCAACCGCATCAACTTTTACGGTTGTCAACGGAGATGTTTACATCAAGGCGTTCAGTAATTCAAGCGACGTTCGGATGAGAAGCTTCGCTAGTACAACGCCCAATGCCAGTGATGATCAAGCCACAACCGACGAGGGAACTCCAGTCACGATTGAAGTGCTTTCCAATGATAGTGACAACGATGGTGATTCGTTGTCTGTTGTTTCGGTAGGTGGATCTTCGGGAGTTGGAACTGTCGTCGCCGATTATCAAGACGATTACCAAACCGGTACAGTGCCAAGCGGTTGGCAGTATCTGTGGAACAGTGGCGGAGCATTTGGCGATCCGTCGAATTATTCGGCGTTGCAGTTTGACGTGTGGCGGTACAAACCTGCCAGCATAAACTTTCCCTATCTGGGAGCTTCGTCATCTACTGGCAATGGGTTTGCTCACTCCGGTGATGGAACCGATGAGGGATCGGGAGTTGAGCGTCATGCCATCGCGGCATGGACGGTCACCCAAGATGGTGAGTACTCGATTACAGACAGCGTGGTTACCAACAACAACCAATTTTCAGATGGCGTGAATGTAAAAGTGCATGTCACTGGCGGTTCTGTGTCGACGCTTGAAGTAATCGGTACTCAAGGGTCGGGCAGTTTTGACACCTCTCTGGGTTTCCTAACCGCCGGACAAGTTATTTATGTGGGTGTCGGTGCGAATGAGGATAAGGGTGGCGATGCATCGAATCCATTTGATTTTTCGATTCGTCGTTCAGAGCCCGTCGGCATTCCTAACGGAACTGTCCAAATCAATTCTGACGGGACCGTGACGTATACCCCGATGCCCGGTTTCTCAGGAGTCGATACCTTTAGCTATCAGGTTAGTGATAGCCGAGGCGGATCTGCCTCGGCCAACATCACCGTAACAACCGAAGCGGTCAATAACATTTTACTGGGTGATGTAAACTTGGATGGCGCCGTTAATTTTTTGGACATAGCGCCTTTCATTTCGATCCTGCAAACCGGAGGATACCAAGACGAAGCAGATGTTGACCGAAGTGGTGCTGTGGACTTCTTGGATATTGGTGCCTTCATTAACTTACTTCTGGGCCTGTAAGCAATTTGAAGCTGGCCTAGCCAATGACAGATGAGATCGATGATCAAGCTGCGGAGGCATTTCCGGTGATTGAGGCTGCCAACGAGGGTGTTGAATCTAAGCCAAGGTCGTTGTGGCCGATTGGATCTACAGTTGCTGCTGCTTTATCGTTGGCGTTTGCTGCCACAGCAGCACTGTTGAGCCTGCAGGAGAAAGCGCCAATATCGGTTGCTCAACGCTTGCCCGGGGATGACATAACTTTAGTGCGTGGCTTGGCCGATAACGAACCGGTAGTTCCTGAGACGGTTTCTTTCGACCAGCATGTTCGGCCAATTCTTTCTGAAAATTGTTACTATTGTCATGGCCCTGATCCCAATCATCGCCAAGCTGGCTTGCGGCTTGATACGGCCGAAGGTTTTGAGTTTGTATTGGATATCGAGAATCCACCAAACAGTGAGATGATCTCGCGGGTTCATTCCGATGACGCTGAGGAATTGATGCCGCCCCCTAATTCGGGCCGAATTGTTTCAGAATATGAAAAAGAGATTTTGCAGAAGTGGATTGAGCAAGGTGCCGTCTACGAACCGCATTGGGCATTCACTGCCCCCCAGAAAATGCCCTTGCCGGATGTCAAAGATCGAGGCTGGGTCAGGAATGAAGTAGACCATTTCATTACCGCTCGCTTGGAGCAAGAGGGTATCGAACCCTCGCCACGTGCCGAACCTAGAGTTTTGGCGCGCAGACTGTATCTGGATTTAATCGGGTTGCCACCAACGTTGGAGCAGGTGAAAACGTTTGTCGCCGAATATTCATTAGATGCAGACCTAGCAATTGAAACGCTGGTTGATCAACTGCTGGCAAATCCTCATTATGGAGAGCGCATGTCGCTACCGTGGTTGGATGCGGCTCGGTACGCAGACTCAAACGGGTTTCAGCAAGACGGCGATCGTCATCAATGGCCTTGGCGAGACTGGGTGGTTAACGCCCTGAATGACAATATGCCATTTGATCAGTTCACGATCGAACAGTTGGCGGGTGACCTGCTCGAATCTCCAACCAATGATCAGTTGATTGCTACGGCATTTAATCGAAATCACATGATTAACGGCGAGGGTGGTGCGATCGCCGAGGAGCAGCGCAACAACTATGTTTTCGATAGGGTCGACACCACCGCAACGACTTGGTTGGGAATGACGATGGCGTGCGCTCAGTGCCATGACCATAAATATGACCCGATTACGCAGAAGGATTACTATCGATTTTTCGCCTACTTCAACAATATCGAAGAAAACGGAGGGGTTAACTTTCGCGCGGGAAGATTGCAGTACGGAAATCCCGTGTTGAAACTACCGACCGATGACCAAACTGCTAAACTCAAAGAGTTTGACAAGAAGATAAAGCCAATCCGAGCGTTGCTCGATGCTGACGATGACGAGATCACTGTCGCAATGAAGGAGTGGGAAATTGAAGCACTTAAAAACCCTCCAGAAAAACTAAACCGTGATCTCTTTCGAATATTGAAGCTCCCATTTAATGAGCGAAGTGCTGGCGAAATCATCAAGCTAAAAGACTATTTTCTGCTCAATTTTGCCGCCGACAAGTGGAAGGAACCAGCAAAGAAACTCAAGGGTTTCGAAGACCAGCGGAAGGAGATCCAATCGCAGATAACCACCGTGATGATAATGCGCCAGCGGAAGAAAAGGCGGACCACAACCCTGTTTCATCGGGGTGAGTACGCGCAAAAAGGAGAGAAGATTTCTCCTGGAGTACCCAGCTTTTTGCCAAAAGTGGGCGATGGCCAGCACAAAGATCGCCTATCGCTGGCCCGCTGGTTTGTCGATCCTAACAATCCGCTTACCAGTCGCGTGACGGTCAATCGCTACTGGCAAACGTTCTTCGGTACGGGCTTGGTAAAAACGTCAGAGGATTTTGGTGTTCAAGGAGAGTTACCTAGCCATCGAGAGCTTTTAGACTGGCTGGCTGTTGATTTTATGGAAAACGATTGGGATGTGAAACGCATCCACCGGATGATGGTGACCTCGGAGACCTACTTGCAAAGCTCGCGCCATCGCAAAGACCTCATGGAAATAGATCCGGAGAATCGCTTGCTTGCTCGCAGCCCGCGATTCCGATTGCCATCGCTGTTGATTCGTGATGCGGCACTGAGCGTCTCCGGGTTGTTGAATAACAGTATGGGTGGCAAACCTGTTTATCCTTATCAGCCTGTAGGATTATGGAAGGAATTCAGTCTAGAACGTTTTTCTTACCAACCATCAACTGGCGAAGACCTTTATCGACGAAGCTTGTACACATTTTGGAGAAGGACAGTTGCGCCCCCAAATCTGTTTGATGCGGCCAACCGACAGAATTGCATTGTCAATTCTTCACTGACTAACACGCCCCTACACGCGCTGGTGATGTTGAATGATCCAACTTTTGTCGAGGCCAGTCGAGCTTTAGCCCAGAAGGTCACCGAGAAAAATACTGGCAATGACCAAGGAATTCTTAAGAAAGGGTTCGCGACCGCAATGGGGCGACAACCGACTCCCAAAGAATTGGGTTCTTTGATTGCTGCACTGGTCGACGGCAGGCGGCATTTCTCCAGCCACTACGATGACGCGCGGAAACTGCTGGACATTGGTGAGTCGGGAAAGTTGCCTAAAGAAAAAGACGATCTCGTCGAATTAGCCGCCTTAACCTGCGTAATGCAAGTCGTAATGAACACCGACGAATTTATGACTAGGGAGTAGCCGTGAATCCACTGGATCAAAATCACCAGCACAATACTCGTCGGCAATTCTTCTCCCGTAGCGCGATCGGCATAGGCACCGCCGCGCTCGGGTCGCTGCTGTCAAAGGATTTGATGGCTGACGACCAACCGGCCGCAAGCGTTAAAGGCAGCGACCAAGGTCTCCATTTTCCGGCGACCGCCAAGCGGGTAATTTATCTGATGATGAGTGGCGGTCCGTCGCACATTGATTTGTTTGACTTCAAACCCGAAATTCTCGGTCGGCGAGGCGAGCAATTGCCCGATTCGGTACGTAATGGCCAACGCCTAACGACCATGACCAGTCGACAAAAGCAACTGCCGGTACTGCCCCCGCTAAAGGCCTTCAAGGCTTGGGGTGAGTCAAAGATGATGTTGTCCGAGTTGATTCCGCACACCGGTGGGATTGCGGATGAGATATGTCTAATTAAGTCAATGAATACTGAGGCGATCAATCACGCGCCGGCGGCGACGTTTTTTCTGACAGGCTCCCAAATTCCTGGTCGTCCCAGCATGGGAGCTTGGGCGTCGTATGGCCTAGGTAGCTTGAATGACAACCTCCCGTCTTTTGTTGTGATGAATTCGCGCGACAAGGAAAACTCGTGTGGGCAATTGCTCTACGATTACTATTGGGGCAGCGGGTTTATTCCGTCGAAGCATCAAGGCGTTCGATTTCGTTCCGGCAAGGATCCGGTGTTGTACTTGTCCAATCCCGATGGAATGCCGCGCGCACTACGCCGCAAGATGCTTGACCGTTTGGGTGAACTGAATCAGCAAAAATTGTCCGACTATGGTGATCCGGAAATCGAAACGCGAATCGCGCAGTATGAGATGGCCTATCGAATGCAGATGAGTATCCCCGAATTGACGGATATTTCGGATGAACCTGAACATGTTTTGGAAATGTATGGCCCCGACGTTCGTCGCAGTGGCTCGTTCGCAAAGAACTGTCTGCTGGCACGCCGACTTGCAGAAAAAGATGTGCGATTTATTCAGCTGATGCATATCGGTTGGGACCAACATGCCAATGTAGCCACCCAACTTGGCGTTCAGTGTAAGGATACTGACCAACCAGCAGCGGCGTTGGTCAAAGACCTCAAGCAGCGTGGATTGCTGGAAGATACGTTGGTGATTTTTGGCGGTGAGTTTGGTCGGACTGTGTTCGGCCAAGGAGACATCAACAACGAAAAAGGGTATGGGCGAGACCATCATGGTCGAGCGTTTAGTTTGTGGATGGCCGGTGGCGGAGTGAAGCCCGGGTTTGAGTACGGTCAAACCTGTGACTACGGTTGGAACGTGGTAGAGAACGGCGTCCATGTCCATGATTGGCAGGCGACCGTATTAAAGATGATGGGCATCAATCACAAATTGTTGACTTATCGGTATCAGGGCCGCCGGTTTCGTTTGACGGACGTACATGGCCAAGTGGTGAACGATATTCTGTCCTAGTGGTTTGTCAGGGATGGAAGTTAGAGTGTGTCATCGTAGCCGGAGTCGCCAGATTTCGGTTTTATACTGCTGAACTGAATTCTGGCGAATCCAGCTACCCTAAAATTAAATGTTGACAGACCACTAGGTACGCCGTTTCTACTTTCGAAGTATCCGCTTTCCAATACTCACAGTTTTGAGAAAATCTGTACAATGCTGCTGTCGATCTTCTCTGAATAACTGCCTGTTTGTTTTTGTTGCCATAAAGGGTTCACATTTATGTACCGCACCCTAATTGCGATCGCTATTTTTCTGATTTCCGCACCTTCTGCTAGTGCTCAGGAAAACTGGTCGCGATTCCACGGTGACAATGGTTCTGGCGTGTCATCTGATTCCGCTTTGCCGTCGCTATGGACCGACGACGACTACGCTTGGCAGATTGATTTACCTGAGGTTGGGTCGGCTTCTCCGGTGATTTGGGACAATCGTATTTTTCTGAGTTCTTCAGACCCGGAAACAGCAGAACTGATTGTGATGTGTCTATCGGCCGAGAGCGGAGAAAAGTTGTGGCAGAAGAACTTTGCATCCAGCAAGTATCATCTCCATTCGAAAAACACCTACGCCTCGTCCACGATGGCCGTCGATGGTCAGCGCGTCTATGTTGCCTATGCCAATGAGCAGCACACGTGGTTAGTCGCCCTATCGCATGAAGGGCATCAGAAGTGGAAACGAGATTTTGGTCCGTACGTATCCAGTCATGGATTCGGTAACTCCCCGATGCTGTACCAAGACAAAGTTATTTTGGTTAACTCACAACAGGCGTCCAAACTCAAACCGGGTCAAAAACCGGGTGACAGCCGAGTGATCGCGGTCAACGCGTCCGATGGCAGTGATGTATGGCAGACGCCACTACAGGCAACACGAGTTTGCTATGGGGTTCCTTGCGTTTACCGATCTGGCGATGGAAAAGACCAGTTGATCGGAGCAAATACGGGCAATGGTTTTTACAGTATCGATCCTGAAACTGGAAAGTTTAATTGGCAAACTGGAGACACGTTCGATAAGCGCGTTGTGGCGTCTCCTGTGTTGGCCAGAGATTTGGTAATGACGACTGCTGGATCAGGCGGCGGAGGAAACTATCTTGTGGCGATGAAACTGGGTACCGATTCAACCACGCCACCTACCGAGGCCTATCGAATTCAAAGCGCCAGTTACGTGCCCAGCCCCGTGGTGGTTGGTGGATTGCTGTTCATGTTTTCAGACAAAGGTATCGTGTCATGCTACGACGTAGAGACCGGGAATCAGTATTGGAAGAAACGCGCTTCGAAGGGTTTCAACGGGTCACCAGTGGCGACTAAAGACAACGTCTATGCAATCGATGAGGCAGGCAACGTCCATGTTGTTGCCGCAAGCAAAGAGCCTAAACTTGAGATTGTTGCCTCAATGGAACAGCCATCGCGCAGCACTCCTGCGATCTCCAACAACCGAATCTATTTTCGCTCCAACTCACGTTTATGGGCATTGGGCCCGACAGATCAAAACTAGCGTGCGGCACCGCAGAGACAACAATCGCATGTGGCAATTTTGGATCGATGTTGGCGGAACGTTTACCGACACCTTAGCCGCGTCTCCGGACGGCCATAGATTCGAGTCGAAAGTACTCAGCAGTGGATTGACTAAGGGGCGAATCTTAGGAATTGAGTCTGGCAATGAGATCATTTCAGATAGCTTTGAAGATGTAGAAGATGGGTTTTGGAGTGGTGTCAAATTGTTCTTGGTCGATGCTCAAGGACAGAAAATCTCTTCGCATACGGTGGAATCATTTGCCTTGGTGGGAGGCCAGCAGAGACTTACCGTCACGCCACTGATTAGCATCGAGAACATAGATCGCGCTCGTGGAATTGAGTTGGATGCAGGCGTACACGCTCCGGTTGTTGCCATCCGAAAGTTAATTGGAGTGCCGTTTACCAAGCCCCTTCCAGACTGTGATGTTCGACTTGGCACAACGCGCGGAACCAATGCGTTGCTGACGCGCTCTGGAGCCAAGGTTGGGTTGGTGACTTCGACTGGGTTTGCTGATTTGTTGAGTATCGGCGATCAAGCACGTCCGAAGCTCTTCGCGTTGTCGATTGAAAAATCTGCGCCGTTGTATTGTTGTGCTGCGGAGATTTATGAACGCGTATTGGCCGATGGGACAATTGACCAACCGTTGGACGAAGAAAATGTGCGTGTCGTTTTAACTCAGATGAAGTCGGGCGGTGCTACGGCGGTCGCCATCTGTCTCATGCACGGCTTTCGATATCCCGCACATGAGTTGCGTGTTGGAGAAATTGCCGCTGAGATTGGGTTCGAGGAAATTTGTCTTTCTCATCAAGTAGCTCCTTTGATCAAAATAGTCTCGAGAGCCGAAACGACCGTCTTGGATGCATATCTGAATCCTGTTATCGGCAAGTACCTTGATGAGATATCAGACCAGCTATCACCCGGATCTCAGTTGCGGATGATGACTTCTGCGGGTGGGTTGGTCACACGTGACAATTTCTCCGGGAAGGATTCGGTACTGTCAGGGCCTGCTGGTGGCGTCGTCGGTGCGGCAAGAACTGGTGTTCAAGTAGGATTCGATAAAGTTATCGGTTTTGATATGGGGGGCACCAGCACAGATGTATCGCGCTTCGACGGTGAGCATGGCGAATTTGAAGTCGAATTCGAAAGTCACAAAGCAGGCGTGCGAATCATGACACCGATGTTGGCCATCCAAACGGTGGCCGCCGGTGGTGGTTCAGTCTGTTGGTTCGACGGTGTGCGACTGCGCGTCGGTCCAAAGAGTGCCGGTTCCGATCCGGGGCCAGCCTGCTATGGAAGTGGCGGCCCGTTGAGCGTTACGGACATCAATCTGTTTCTGGGCCGCATTCGAACGGATATGTTTCCCTTCGCTCTCGACGTGGTTGCCGTCCAAAGAAAGCTGAAACTGCTGTGTTCTGAACTCTCTCAAGCAGGGTTCACCTATACCGAGGAAAAGCTGGCGGCAGGATTTTTAGAAATAGCCAACCACAATATGGCGTCAGCGATCGAAAGTGTGTCGGTCGCAAAAGGGTACGATCCAAAAGATTACGCGCTCATGTCGTTCGGCGGCGCTGGCGCACAACATTGTTGTGCAGTAGCCGATCTGCTGGGAATGACGCGTATTATTGACCACCCGCGAAGCGCAATTTTGAGCGCCGTTGGGATCAGGATGGCAGATCTGAAATCTCACGCGGTCAAAAGTATATTGCAGGCTGTTAACCAGATTGGACAACACGACTTGCAAGATGTTTTTGCCGACTTGGAACAAGAGGCGACGGAGAAGCTTGTCCAAGACGAGGCCAGAAAATTTGTTGAGTCGGCAAAAGTTAGCGTCAAGCGAAAGCTCGAACTGCGCTATCAAGGGTTAGACGGAGCTCTCGTTGTTGACAGTGACGATATCACCAAAGCTGTAGAACTGTTCGAGGCAAGGCATTTGCAATTCTATGGTTACACGCAAGAGCGGCCGATTGAGATTGTTGCCGCTCGACTACAGGCCGCGATCGAAGGAGAGCGCCCTTCCAAATTTTCATGGCCCACTCCTGTCACCCTCTCACCGGGAGGGTCGGAGGCTCACCGACGGGGAGGGCCGAACTTCCAAAGGTTTCAATTATCTGTTGGCGATCAAATCACGGGTCCAGCATCTATTGCGGACTCGTTTTCAACGACCATTGTTGATGCCGGTTGGCAGGCCATCGTAGGACCAGAAACGATCTTGAGAATCGAGAAGATTGCAAAGCCGATTTTCAAAAGCACGTCGCAAACGACGGAGGATCACCGTTACGCTGACCCCGTCGAACTAGAGATTTTTAATCGACGTTTTTCCTCGATCGCGGCCCAGATGGGTTTATGTTTACAAAAGACTTCCGTTAGCGTTAACGTCAAAGAGCGGTTAGATTTTAGCTGCGCCATTTTTACTTCGACTGGCGACTTGGTAGTCAACGCACCTCACATTCCAGTGCATCTCGGCGCAATGAGCGAGACGGTGCGCGAGATCATACGGCTCAACCCATCAGTGAGCGCTGGCGATGTGTTTGTCACCAACGATCCGTATGGTGGTGGATCACACTTGCCGGATGTGACTGTTGTTTCCCCTGTGTTCATCCATGACGAAGGGGACGCTGTTTTCTGGGTTGCCAGCCGCTCGCACCATGCCGAAATCGGTGGCAAAACACCCGGATCGATGCCGCCGGATGCGACGTGCTTGGCAGAAGAAGGAGTGCTTATTTCTAACTTGAAATTGGTCGAGTCTGGAGTGCCACATTTTGAGCGGCTGGGGAAACTCTTGAAAGGTGGCTCCTATCCATCACGCAGTCCGCAAGAGAATTTGGCCGATGTGCGGGCCCAGATCGCGGCTAACCACTCCGGTAGCCAAGACTTAGAAAAACTTGTGGACCAACACGGTCTTTCAAAAGTTCAAGCCTACATGAAATTTATTCAGGACGCGGCTGCTGAACAGGTTGGCCACGCTATTGGCAAACTTCCCGATGGCGTTCATCGTTTTGGTGATTCATTGGACAACGGAGCAACCATATCCGTCGCGATCACCGTCAGCGGTCAACAAATAGAGATTGACTTTACGGGAACCGATGGAGTGCTCTCAGGAAATCAGAATGCCAACCCAGCAATCGTCAATTCGGCAGTGATGTACGTCTTGAGGTTGTTGATCGATTCGGACATTCCGCTCAATGAGGGAGTGATGAATCCAGTCTCTATTCATATTCCGCGCGATTGTTTTCTCAATCCGGTGCCCGGTGATAGCCCGGAAACGAGTCCGGCGATCGTCGGTGGCAACGTTGAGACATCGCAGCGAGTGGTGGATGTGTTGCTGGGCGCGTTAGGAATTGCGGCGGCCAGTCAGGGCACGATGAACAACTGGCTGATGGGTGACGAGTCTTTCGGATACTACGAGACCGTCGGTGGCGGCTCGGGGGCGACCGCAACCGCTAACGGTGCAGACGCTGTTCACGTTCACATGACCAATACGCGCCTTACCGATCCTGAAATTTTGGAGACGCGTTACCCGGTGATATTACGCGAGTTTTCGATTCGTCATGGCAGTGGTGGAGAGGGCCAGCATCATGGCGGTGATGGAATGGTTCGCGAAATCGAGTTTCGAAAGGCCTTGGAGGTATCGCTATTGACCAACCGAAGAAACAGCGTCCCTTACGGATTGGGTGGCGGATGTCCGGGAGTCGCAGGAAAGAATAGGCTGATCCGCAAGTCGGGAAAAGAGATACACTTGGAAAGTAAGGCTCAACTTCAAGTTGAACCCGGAGATGTACTTCGAATCGAGACACCGGGCGGTGGAGGGTATACGCAGCCCTAGCATTTCGTCACAGCTTGTTCTTTGGCTGGAGGTGTTTTCGTAGGGCAGGTTTTCAACTTAAAAACCTGCCGCCACTCCCCCTCGGAAAATCGCCTAAACTTCGGTTGAGTGACTTAAGTCAACTGTTCGCCACGCGCCATGACGACGCTGCCGGTGCGAACGGTTTCGATGATCTCGAACTGGGACAGCATTGTTTCTGCCGCATCGACTTTGCTTGGATCACCCTGAATTAGGGCAATCATTGACGTCGGCGTTAAATCGACTGTCTTGCCGCCGAAATGCTCGATGACATGCAACGCTTCAGTTCGGTCGGCCTTTTTTGCGATGAATTTAATCAGTGCCAATTCCTTGATCACCGCATCTTCGGGCGTGTGCTCGTAAACGTGAATTACGTCGATCAGTTTGTCGACCTGTTTATTGATCTGATCTAAACCTTCGGGATCTCCGGTGATTCCGATCGTCATCCGCGCGTATTCGTCGTCGCGTCCTTCAGAGACAACCAGAGAATCAATGTTGAACGCACGGCGAGCAAACACCTGACAGATTCGCATCAGCATGCCCGGCTTGTTTTTGGCAAGGACTGACAAGGTGTGAGAGTTGGTGCGGTTATTGTGTGGAACAGGAGTGTCGGTGGTTACAATGTTTTTGATCATGGAAATAATCGCGTGTTGAGTGGAACGCACGGGATGCGTTTGTATTTGAGAAATTGGCTGGCCAGCGAGAGTTCTGGACATACCAGCTAATAAATGGTCAAACGGATTTTAAGTGGATCCAATTGGCTTGGCCATCTTCTCTTTGGGTGGACCGAGGATCATGTCTTCTAGTGCCGCACCGGCAGGAATCATTGGGAAGACGTTGTCCGTTTTGACACATTCGGCATGGATCAAGATTGGTCCATCGTTGTATGCAAGCGCTTCTTCGATCTTGCGACTTACATCGGCAGGACGTTTCATATAAACACTTGGAATGTCATAGGCAGCGGCCAGTTTACAGAAGTCTGGGTTTCCAATCAGATCCACGCCAGAGGTACGGTCCTCATAAAACAGTTCCTGCCACTGGCGAACCATGCCCAAGTAGTGATTGTTCAGAACGACAATTTTGATCGGCAGCTTGTGAAGCTGAGCGGTTGATAGTTCGAAGGCAGTCATCTGGAAACCGCCATCGCCGGAGATTGAAATCACGGTTTTGTCTGGGCAACCTAAGGCGGCACCGATCGCTGCGGGGAAACCAAATCCCATCGTGCCGGCACCACCGGATGACAACCAGTGATACGATTCATCGTTCTTGTAGAACTGAGCCGCCCACATTTGATGCTGTCCGACATCGGTCGAAACGATTGCTTTGCCCTCGGTTTGCTCGTACAGCTCGTGAATGACTTGCTGCATCTTCAAACCACCCTGCTTCTTAAATCCAAGCGGGAATTTGACTTTGTTGCTCTCCATTTTCGCCAACCACTGCTCGGTCGGTAACGCTTTGATACTCTTGTGAGCGTTCAGCTTCTTGAGAACGGCGGTGGCATCGCCGATGATTTGAACATCTGGGCGAACCATTTTGTCCATCTCGGCCGAATCGATATCGATGTGAATGATCTTGGCGTCAGCACAGAATTTATCAGCCTGTCCAATGATTCGGTCGTCGAAGCGCGAGCCAACGTTGATCAACAAATCACATTCAACCATCGCTTTGTTGGCGTAGGCTGTCCCGTGCATCCCCAACATACCGAGGGACAGTTCGTGCGATTCCGGGAAAACGCCTTTACCCAACAAGGTTGAAGTGACAGGAGCTTGCAATGTCGTCGCTAACTTCATCAGTTCTTTGTCAGCGCGAGAGATCATACAACCGTGGCCTGCAAGGATGACCGGCCGCTGAGATTGAGCGATCATACCGGCTGCGGCTTCAATGTCTTTGTCAGTGAAGACGTTGCATTTGTCTGGTTGATAGCCGGGCAATTCCATTGGAGCGTTCATGTCGCCAGTGAAGTCGCCTTGCGAAACGTCTTTGGGAACATCGATCAAAACGGGGCCGGGACGCCCGGTCGTCGAAATGTGAAAGGCTTCACGTGCAACCCGCGGGAGGTCGTTGGATTCCTTAACCAAGTAGTTGTGCTTCACAACTGGAATCGTGATGCCGAAGATATCGGCTTCTTGGAAGGCGTCTTTGCCCAGCATCCACGTTACCTGTTGGCCACAGATCACGATCATGGGAACGGAATCCATCATGGCCGTCATCAGACCGGTCACGGTGTTTCCGGCGCCTGGTCCAGAAGTAACCAAAACCGCCGCTGGTTTTCCAGTGGCGCGGGCATAACCGTCGGCCATATGAACGGCCCCCTGTTCATGGCGAACAAGAATAAACTTCATTTTGGTTTTGACGGTTTCGAGAGCGTCGAAAATGGGAATCGCGGCACCGCCGGAATAGCCAAAAATGTACTCGATTCCCAGATCATCCAAGGTCTTAATTAGGGCTTGGGCCCCATCGTATTTTTGCGTCGCCATACCGAAATCCGCGAAAAGTGAGAAAGTTCACATTGTTTGTCATGTTGAAGCTGAAAAACAGCTTCTTTTCACCGAACTCTATATACTTTCGGGGAAATGGCAAGTGAAAATTGGCCAAAAATCGCGAAGTTGGTCTATTTCAGCATATCGAGTGCTGGCAAATGCCCGGTTTTACTCAAAGTGAGCGTCTGGGGACCGGAGCAGCGCTAATCAATGCACTGTTCAATGGATTCAAAAAGAAGGCCGATTTATTGGTCCACGGCCGGTATTTGCGGGCGTCGGAACAATTTGCCTGTCGGCAGGAGGTGGAGTCTGTTGGTCGCCCTCGACCGTGGAGAACTCGGCCCAAACTGGCATGTGTTGAGAAATGGCAGTGGCGTCTGCTAAAGGCAGGTTGTAGGCCGAGAGAAAATCAAAGACACCGCCCTGCCCTGTAAACTCTACCGTAGCGTTCTGTGCGAAGACAAGATTATCGTATTGGCTCTCTTTGTCGGTGGAGGTAGCCGTATCGTAAACAACCCAAGTCAAACCAGCTCTCTGTCGCATCGCGGATAGTCCTCGATCGCCAGCGTTGAAGTTTCCAGTGATAATCACATCGTCTTCACCACGTCCGTCTTGTCGAATCGCCCGGAATAATTCGCCAAGATAGGGTAGTTCCAAATCCGGACGGTGGTCGTCCAATTGAATATTGGCCAACGTGAACGTGAAAGCTTTTTCAGAATCGACACCACGCGTGCGAAACCAACCGACAAGCGGTTCGCGCGTCAGGAGTTCGTCAGGATCGTTCACGGAGTACCAGTTGGCAAAATCAAGATCCAAGGTAACGCTATTGTACAAGACAACAAACAGAGGATTTCCGGGTCCCACTTTGGCTACGTCTGAAATTGCTCGAAATTGAATAGCGCCGCCGGAGTTGGCAGCCGCCTTTTGTCCAATTTGTTCCAGCAAGGAAATCGATTGATTGTTGATTTCTTGAAAGGCAACGATGTCGAACTGGCTGCAAAGGTCAGTCAAAAGTTCTAAAGATCGCAGCTGGATCGCCGGATCCGAGTTGGCATTCATTTTAAAGGAAGCGATGCGGATTCTATTGGCGGACCGCGCAGGAAGTCCCGGTCGACCGCCTCCAAGAAACACGCGCGCACCAGCAAGCCGGAAAGGCGCAGTCGTGTTGGATGTCGGGGAAAGATCAGGACGCGTGCCGGTCCGCTGGTGTGCAACTTGGTTGGGAGTCCGCCATTGGCCAGCAGTTTGCTGGAACCGGCCTGATTCGGTTATCCAGCTTGATCGCTGATTCCAGCTGGACTGCCGAAAGATGTTCGATCCAGAAGTGCCAAGGTTTTGGGAGACGTAAGCCGATAGCCCGCCGGCCTGTTGGATTTGCTCTTGATTGAACAAGACCCATAGACCGCCGACAATCACTAATGCCAACAACACAGTTTTAAGAAAACGACTCATAGAAGTGCTTTCGACACCACGGCGATACGCTGTCCGCAAGAGTTGGTGGGCTGACGATTGTGCTAGCCCTACAGTTTAGCTAACCGAAAGAACCATTAGCCAATCTGGTTTGAGGTGCGTAGGGCAGGCAGTTCTGTCATTGCCGTCCGTCCGGTCAGATTGGTGCGAAAGAAAACCAGTAGCATCATCGGCAGATACCAAGCGGCGAACAGTCCGCCGCCAAACCCGTGCCAAAACTGGACGCCAATCATCACCGCGCCGCTGTATGCGATCAGCACGCCGATGTCTTTTCGTTGAGGCCAAATCGTGAACGAAGCACACAAAATCACAAACGCTATTAGCAATGGCAATCGCCAAACACGATCCCATCCAAGTGCCCAAATTCCCTCCAGCCCTTCCATTAGCGGTTGCCAGAAGCCGAACATCTTTTGCAGTTGTAGAAAATAGTCAGTCACAGAGATCGAGGTAAACATGGGCCCGATCACGCAGAAGAAAATCGATATTCCGAAACAGATCGCAAAACGTCTGATGCCACGTTCCCAGTAAAAACTTAACCACAGTGGCAAAAGAAATAGCGGATAGTAAGACGCGCCGGTCGCCAAACCTAGCAGCAATCCTGTCAGCGCAGGTTTACGAAAACACACCAGCGCCCACAACATCAGCGCCGCGGGCAGCGCGTGTTCCACATGACCGGTGTAGATCGCAGTATAAGGCAGCAACAGGTAAACCGATGCAATGCCAACGCCAATGTAGAAACTGTTGAAGTTGTAAACCGAGAAAAGAATCAGCCCCAATACGATCAGGGACTGGCTGACGATCGCTAGAATTTTTAGAACCAAAATGTAGCGTTCGAAATTGGTCTCTTGGTCGATCACGATGTCATCGACTTGTTCGTTGTCGGAGAAAACCGAAATGACCGCAACCAAAAACAGCATTTGGTAGCCCGGTCCTCTCTTGCGAAGCGAGAGCGACTCCGTTTCGTCGGCCGCTTGTCGTTTGGCCATGCGGATGGTCGATTTGACCATGTTCAGTTCATCGGTGGTCGGTTTAGCACTAAATATATTCGCCAACAATAAAGCGATCAGGCACCCGGCCAAAAAAAGCAGGCCACCTAGGGAGAGGTTCGGATTGAGCAACGGCCGTCTGACCAAAACAGGGTCGATCAGCATTCTGATCAAGTAGAGCGCTCCGACGACGAACAGTCCGATGAAGCCATTTCGCTGCATCGTGCGGCCGGGCAAAGAAGCCCGATCCTCATCGGACAGTTCGGCGGAAGATTCGGGCTCGGGTGCAGATTTTACTGACGCAGGTTCTTCGGTCGAATCGAGGGCATGGACTATTGCTGGTGTGCCGGCGTCAAGCTGATTCTGGTTGGCCAGATTCATTCCGTGGTTGACCATTAGCAGAAACGGAGCCATCGAAATGATCAGCAGCAAGTCGAAGTTCCGGACGCTCCAGAAACGGTTAAACTTAAAAAAGATCGAGAGCATCAGCACCGAAGCAGCCGCCGCCCACGTGGTCGGGTCGATTTGCTGATAAGCCAGCAAACAGAAATCTATGTTGGAGAAATCCATGTAGGCAGCTAGGTGGACGATGACGAAAGGGTTGAGCGAGCTTCGAAATGAGTCAATTGGGGGCCGTCCCGCACGAGACTTTTTAACCTAGATTGCCTCATGTTTGAAGCTGAAGGGTGATGCAGTCAGTTCGAACGCAAGAAAAAGTTGGGCTTACAAACGATTTAATGGCCACCTGAGAAAGATTGGGTTGGGTAAGCGAGCTGTCGGTGTAATGATCCCCATGATGGGGACAGTCTAGGGAAGCTCGTGACGTTATCGTAGTCGAAAGTTTCGTGGTGGCGAGCTATGAATCGTCTCCATTTTTTTGAACAACTGCAAAAGAATTTGTGATCGGTATGTGCGATTGTTAAACTAAAGCTGCGAGCAATCGCCAGTTTTGATTTTCTTTTTCGGGCTTTCGATGTTTATTCCCTATGGCACTGATGCGCCAATTTATCATTGGCCGTGGTCGACTGGAACGATGATGGTGATCAACGTTGCGGTGATGATCATGCAGTATCTAAATCCCGATGGCGCTGCGCCGCATGAAGCGTTTTTAGAGTATCAACTTGTTTTTGCCGAGGGTCTACATCCGTTGCAGTGGTTAACGGCGAACTTCATGCATGCCGGCGCTATCCACTTAGCCATCAATATGGTTTTCTTAGGGATCTTCGGCTTGATCGTTGAAGGAAAGATTGGTCCGTGGTGGTTCACTACGATTTATCTCTCGTTTGGTGTGGCGTCGGCTGCCGCTGGGCAGGTCTTGTTTTTGCCAATGGTAGATTACTACGAAGGAATCTGTTGGTTGGGAGCTGAAGGGCCGATCTATGGCCTAATGATGGTCGCGGTCGTCTGGGCGCCGCAAGACAATATAAAAGTAGTTTTGATCTTTCGCGCCCTGTTTGCCTTCTTGTTAATGAAAGCGATTGCCTTTGATGTTCCCGTCCTAATGTTCTCCTTGATTTTTATCATCTGGAGTTTCGTCGTGCCTTCCATGCTAGGTATGCCGATTCTTTTGTCCGTGGTGAATATTGCTGGAGCTGTGCTAGGAATCGCTGCGGGAGTCGTTCTGCTGCTGGGCTCTTGGGTTGATGGCGAGCAGCGCGATTTGGTTTCAATGTTTCGCGAACTGGCCGGCCATGAACCGGTTAAAAAGAAACTGACCCATTCGGAAAAGGAGGCCCTGCGAGAGCAGAAACGTCAACGAGCTGAGCAACGTAGAGAAAATCTTATTCTATACCGGCGTTCGATGGCGGCTCACATTAGCGCCGGCAATCCCGAGGCTGCGGTCAGGACATTTCGACAGATCCAGAAAATTGATGAAACTGCGACCATGGAGCAAGCAGAATTATTGAGTCTGATCTCGGCGTTTCAGAAGAAGTCAAATTGGGATTCTGTCATTTTTTATAGCCGTCAACATATGGAAATGTATTCGGCCAGATACACCTCAGTAGCGATCAATCTTGCCAAGGTTCTATTGATAGAAAAACACTCACCGAGGAAGGCGATGGATGTGATTAAAGGCTTGGGTGACCTTAATCAGTTACCCGACAAGCAAAAGAAGATCGTAAAACAGATCGTCGTCAAGGGAAACAAAATGATTGCAGAGGGCGCTATCGAGCTGGATTAAGCCAACAAGCTCTTTTGGTTTCACAGGTTGTGTCGTGAACTTGGCAGGTATCAAAGCCCTATTCTTCGGGGCCGGAACTGTCGCCGGTCGGTCGGGCAAAAGATGAAATCGAATCGCTCAGTTTACTAATCTGTTGCGGAATCGGTTCGGAGCCTGCATTACTGTCTGATTGAGGCTTGGTTTTTGGAGCAGCGGCCGGGTTCACTTGAGTTTTCGAAGTTGGCCTCAAATCTTCAGCACTGATATCATCATTGGATTTTTGCCGAAGGACTTCAGGGTCAGAGTTTCGGGCTTCTCGCATCAGTCCGACAAGGGAATTGTCCAAGAGTTTACTTGGGCTCGTACCTTCGGTGGTTCTCTGATTGGCGATCTGCGTTGAAATAGATTCTGCCTCGCTAGGTCGGATATCATCGACAATACCACGAACACTATCATGTTCGGCAAGTGATTTTGCGATGTCGACAGGGCGCAAATTGGATGGCCGTCGCTCCATTGACAAGGTTGAGTCCGACGGATCTTGAAGCTCGCCAGTGGTTTGCTTGGCCGGGGCATCTTCAAGTGACCGCGCGTAGTCAGAGATCGATGAAGTCCGGTTCAATGATCCACTCGCAGAGGTCTTCTTTGTGGGGTCTTCCAGTTCAGCTTTTACTCGCTGCAAAATGGAAGCATCGACAGTCGTGCCCGGAGTGCTTTGCTGGGCTTGGTTGGTGAATGAATCAGCATCTTGTGGATTTTGTCCCTGAACGCGACGCGCACTACTAGACTCTATCAATGATTTGGCCGTAATTCGACCGGCAGCAACAGAATCAGGAACATCGGGAGCAATGGTTTTCTTGCGTTTCAGACCGACATCTGTTTGGGAGATAGTCGGATCAAGCGATCGAAGCTGCTCCTCCCGCTTATCTTCATCCTCAGAGCCGCCTAGCTCTCGCAGTTGCTGTTGCACCGAATCGAGGGATTGCGATGGAGTCTTCTCTGGTTTGGGCATTGCAGTCGGCAATGCTGGTTTTGCCGAGGTAGCTGATGAAGAAGCAGACGGCCGAGCAGCACCTGTCTTAGCTGCCGGCCTAGTCTGAGCCGCTTTGAAGGCAGAGATCACGTCATCAGAACTTAGTTTAGTACGGGGCTCTGAGGTTGACTCATTTGCCTGTTGATCTGGTGAAGTCGTTGGAGTGAGAATCGCTTTCGCTTTGCTTTTCAGCTGGGCGATGTGGCCGGCTATTGAATCTGGAAGCACGGAGTCCTTTGCATCGGACTCTACGCTTGAAGCCGAAGCAGCAGTTGCGCTCGCCTGTTTTCGGTATTGTTCCTGCTGCGCGTGGGTTTTAAGCCGTAATTCAGAAACGGTTTCGTTGACCTCAGCGGCAACGCTCTGTGCTGACGTTGACCGTGCAGCAGACGACGAACCCTCAGAAGTTCCTTGCCGAGAGCTGTTTGGTACGGGCATCATCGGAGCTCCACCTACGGGCATCATTACGGGTTGATACGCCAAGGCAGTTCCAGAAGGTGGAACCGCTAGAGCGACTAGTCCGAGCCCGATTAACAGGCCTCCTGCAAGTCCAACTGTAACGAGCGCTGTTTTGCCAAGGCCATTTGGTCGACTTCCAACTTGTGGCTCGCCAACGCGCGTTAATAGCCCGATGTTTTCTGCTGAACTGGTGTAGGACCTAATTTGTGATAGTTTCGCCTGAACTTCGCTGTGAACTTTTGTCTTGTTCATCACGTCTTCTTGAAGTTTCGCATAGGGGACACGTTGTTCGGTCAAAGACAATAGTTTGCCTTCGAGTTCGGAGATCGATTGGTCCAACCGCCCAACCTTCGCTTCGGCCATAGCAATTTGGGAATCGACGCCGACAATGGTAGGCTCAAGAGATTTAAAGAGCATTTCTTCTTGATGTCGGACGGCGTCGCGACTGGCTTGCAGCGCCGGGTGTAGTGATTTGTAACGGCCTTCGTCGATCGAAAGCTGCTGACGCGCAGTATTCAGGCTGCCCATCATCACACTTAGTGCTGGTTGCATGTCCAGAAGTTGCTTTGAAGTCACGAGGGAATCGTTTGCTAAAGCGTTCTCCAGCAGTATTTTCTGTTCTCTGGCGGAGACCAGAGCGGAAACTGCATCACGTTTCTCCTGACGGATTTGATTCAATTTTTGATCGAAGGAATTTCCCGCCTGAGGATCATTGAGTTCTCGAATGGTGGTGATCTCGGTTCCGAAACCGCGCTCAATCGCCTGAAGCTGGTCCGAGGATTGTTGGAGAAGCATCTTTGTCGATTCACTGGCCAATGACAGTTCTCGCTCCATACTGTTGAGCCGTTGCCTACGAACGTCGCTCAATTTGGAATCAATCTCGTCAAGCAGTAGGTCAGTGAATTTTTTGGCCTCGTCACGCGTATTGGCGGTGACCTTCAACACAACAGCTTCGGTTCTTCCGAACTCCGCGCCGTTGGGGGCACCAAACTCAATGTTTCCCTGCATCTCCTCAATGTCGTTGTCACTGACCCCGCCGCTTCCGAAAAATGAAGAGCGTTTCACTCCCAGTTTCTCCATAACGTTTCTGATCACTTCTGGTTTGCGAGCGATTTCAAGAATGGTTTCCTGAGCAGACTTCATCGAGTCCAATGACTCAAAACGACTCGGTTTGAAAGAGTCACCCATCAAGTCATCACGAACGATTAGTGATTGACGAGCGGTGTAGGTGGGCGTGTGAAGAAACAATGAGTAGAAGACGCTCAGGCAAAACCCAAGTAGGCAAGGGACAACCCAGAGATACCAGTAGTCGATCAGCGACAACACAATATGGTTAAGGCGATTCGAATTTTGCATCTAAGCTACTCAGTTGGTGCGGCGATTACTCGAACAGGTGGTTCAAAACCACAGCTGATGCGCGCTAATTTGGATCGGTGTAAGCCAAACAGCACGACGTACTTCTTTATCCTCGAAACTTCGGATAAGAAAGTTGCATCAGATTTTCCAAATGATTCAATAATTCTCGATCTTGTCACTTGTTGAAGGATGCTAGCGGAACAGCCATCAACAGGTGTTTGCGAGATCCAGATCGCAGAAGCCAGCATCCGGATGCCCATTGAACAATCTATTCGATTTCCAACCAAACCGTTGCTTGCACGATGACGCTAGTAGCGTTTGGGAGGATTTGGATGGGGTTGAAGGCGTCGCAACACATCAGCACAATTTCGATCCGATTGAAATTTTCAAGATCGTCGGTAACGGCGACTTCAAGATGTCGAGCAACAGCCGCACCACCATCTGTCCTGTTCAGAGGTCGCCGGTTGAAAATAATCTCGCTCTGGGCGGGTAAGCCCAATCCTTCCAAGCACAGCCAGACGACGGATTTTTCGTCGAGGCCCGAGGGAATGTTGAAATTTCGCCGAAGTGTCAGCTTTCCGAAGAAAGGATTATCCAAAGGTTCGTCTGTTGCACCTAAAGCAGCTTTTAAATGCGTGCCGGCCAGTTCTTGATGGCTGTTTGAATGAAGGACCTCAGCTTCCCACGGCCCAGCAAGACGAATTCGGTGCCTAGCTTTCATGATTTTTGGTTGGCTTCAAAAATGAATATTCGGGCTTGCCAAGAAATCGTGGCTAAAGAAGTGCCGTTGTGGCGAGTTAGCAAGACGTAATCTTTTTCCAATCGATTGCCAACAGGTTATAATTCACCAAGGTGCTTCCCGTAAGATCGTTTTTTTCAGTCAGTTCTTTTATCACCTTCCCTTAGCCTTGGCCAACATTCTTATTGTAGATGATAATGCGGTCGATCGCCTTTTGCTGTCATCGATAGTAGATAGGATACCGCAATGGAAATCCCAATCGGTTGCATCGGCACGGGACGCTCTACAGGCGATGCAGCGGTCGGTTCCCGACCTATTGATTACCGACTTGCAGCTGCCGGAGATGAACGGAATAGAACTGGTGGTGGAGATCAGGAAAAGCCTTCCATCACTGCCGATCTTGCTTGTGACTCATAGTGATAACGCCAAAATGGCGATGGAAGCTCTCAGTGCCGGTGCAACGAGTTTTTCTCCTAAACAGTCCCTCCAAAAGGATTTGCCAACGACAATCGCCCAATTGTTGGATGTTGCACGAGCGACGCGGTACACCCACGATCTGGCATTCTGTCCGATGCCGGGCCACCAAATGTTTGTGCTTGACAATGAATTGTCGATGATCGCGCCGACCATCGAAAATCTTCAGAGTCACCTACCGGCGTGGAGCGATCGTGACCGTTTGCATATTGCAATGGCGATTGAGGAGGCCATCACTAACGCGATGCACCACGGTAATTTGGAAGTGGACTCTGCACTTCGTGAAGGCGAGACTGACCAACGCTATTACGATGCGGTTGCCGATCGCAAGCAGGACCCAAGCTTCTACAACCGCAAGGTTCGTATTGAAGCTGAGTTTTCGGATAGGCATATTTGCATCCAAATTTCCGATGAGGGGCCCGGATTCGAACCCCGTGATGTCGGCGATCCGAGGGAGGCTGAAAATTTGCAACGTGTTTCGGGAAGAGGACTCTTGCTGATCCGAACATTCATGGATCAGGTCGTCCACAATTCAGTCGGAAACCAGATCACGATGACCAAATTGCGTCAGATTTAGGCGGTCAGTCTTGCTCTCATTTCAATCAGAAATCAATAGAGCGTTAGAAGTTATTGCATTGTTATTGCACCGTTTATCGCTTGTAATTCCCGTATCGCTAGAAAAATCGTTAAAGATCTTACATTTTTAGCTAGATCGTATTTTCCGACCGCCTTTGCCCACGATTGGCGCGTTGGAATCGAAGCACAACAGATTAGAGTACCGAAGTCGTTCTCGAAGTCGTCAGAAGACGAAGCAGGCCCCGACTCATTTGATTCCCAATCTTTTTGACCAGTCTTTAATATTATGCCTTCAAAAGCTCACAAAATTTGCTGTATTGGCGCCGGCTATGTTGGTGGACCGACTATGGCGATGATCGCCAAACAATGTCCGGACATAGAGGTCAATGTTGTAGACATCAATGAGTCTCGAATCGCTGCATGGAATAGCGATTCGCTGCCAATCTACGAACCGGGCCTCAAAGAAGTGGTCGAGGAAGCTCGTGGGAGGAATTTGCATTTCACTACCAATGTCGCTGAGACGATTGACAAATCAAGCATCGTTTTCATATCTGTAAACACCCCGACAAAGACTTTCGGCATTGGTGCTGGCCGCGCTGCAAATCTGGAATTTGTCGAAAAGTGCGCTCGTCAGATCGCTCAAAACTCTAACGGCCACAAAATCGTAGTGGAAAAATCGACGCTGCCTGTTCGAACCGCCGAGGCTGTCAAACGGATCTTGAAATCTGCGACCAACCCAAATGCATCTTTTGATGTTTTGTCTAATCCCGAATTCTTGGCCGAAGGAACTGCGATTGAAGATCTGCTTGAGCCAGATAGAGTTTTGATCGGCGGTGAGTGTTCAAAGGCAATTGAGACACTGGCAGAGATCTACGGTCGATGGGTTGAACCCGAGCGGATTCTCAAAACCAATCTTTGGAGCAGTGAGCTTTCCAAGTTGACCGCCAACGCTTTCTTGGCTCAAAGAGTTTCTTCGATCAATGCGATAAGCGCTCTTTGTGAGGCCACCGGCGCTGACGTCGATGAAGTCGCCAATGCGATAGGAACCGACTCGCGAATTGGCCCGAAATTCTTGAAATCTTCGGTAGGTTTTGGAGGCAGTTGCTTCCAGAAGGACATCCTGAATCTCGTCTACCTTTGTGAGCATTTTGGTTTGCATGAGGTTGCCGCCTATTGGGAACAAGTCATCGTCATGAACGATTATCAAAAACGAAGGTTCTCAACAAGAATCGTTCACACGATGTTCAACACTGTCTCGGACAAAAAAATCGCTGTGTGGGGGTTTGCTTTCAAAAAAGACACCAACGACACGCGCGAGTCGGCAGCAATTTACATCTGTAGAGATCTGCTCGAAGAACGTGCGAGGCTGACGATCTACGATCCACAAGTGAAGCTTGACCAAGTAAAACGGGATCTGGAGTATCTGATGGCCAATGAATCTGGCGAGCTATCAGAACATCATCGCAAACTGATTGATTCCAACGTCGAAGTAGTCAACAGTGCCGAAAAGGCAGCCGACGGAGCACATGCAATTGCTGTGCTGACCGAATGGGACGAATTCAAGAACGTGGATTTCGGTGCGGTTTATCAAGCCATGAAAAAGCCCGCGTTTCTCTTTGATGGTCGCAATTTGCTGGACCTCGAGGAACTTGCGCAGCACGGGTTTGAAGTCCACTCAATTGGAAAGTCTCAATGAACCACTGTTTCGGGGGAGGGTTGCCGGTTGCGTGGGTCGGGCAAAGTGGGAGACTGAGAACTAAATCGGTTGGTTGCCGTTAAAATTCTCGCGATTGACACCAGTTAATGTTAACATGGGTGTGTAAAGGCTGACCAAAATGACGAAGGAACTTCGGTTTCCTCTTTGCGAACTTCGCTGCTTGTCAAATAATGAAGTTACCAAGGATACTAATTCTGTTGCAGCTTAATTTTCAGGTAGGCGGTTTTCGAAAAAGAATGATAGGACGGGATTTTTACCCGCCAAATCAAAGTCGTTGGCAGGCTGAAAACCAGCCCCACGAGAATACCTCCATCCGAAGAATAAGTTTCGTCGAATTACTAGTCTTTGCAGAGCGCTTTGATACCACTAACGCAGTCATTCTTCTTTGTGAATGACGAGATTTCAAACCAGACAATACGATGGCCACAACCACCCCCGATGCTAGTACTTCAAATCCCAGTTCTTCGTCAGCCAATGGCTCGGTCGATTGGAAGTCTATCGCCATCCCTTACGCGATAGCAATCGTAGCACAGTTGCCGATGCTGCTGCTGTATGGTCGCAATCTCCATCTGGACAAACCCCATTACCAGACCTTTCCAATTGCGATTCTCGCCACGCTGTTGATCGCGTGGAGCCGATGGCCTAAAGAAGCAAAGATGCCTTTTCATCGTAGTGTTGCCAGCGATGTATTGCTTGTGCTGGGATTGATGTTTGGGATTGCTTGTGTCCTGTTCAAGTTTCCGTCGGCCGCGGCCGCGAGTGTGATGCTGCTGATTGCAAGCCTGTTGGCTAGAACCGTCGACAAGGAAACGCTCAAAAGTTTGTGGCCTGCAAGTTTACCGATGTTCGTGTTTCTGTCCTTACCCGGTGGATACGACGTTAAACTAATTACGACTCTGCAACGCGTTAGTGCGGTTTGCACTAGCCGTCTTTTGGACTTGGCGGGACTCGGGCACCATATGGATGGAACGGTCATCCAAGTCCCGGGGCGCGAAGGCTACGGAATCGAGCAGGCATGCAGTGGCGTGCAATCGTTTTTCACGCTGCTGTTTATTGCTGTGGTGTTCATCGTTGTGTTTCGTCGTCCGTTTTTTCGCAGTGTCATCCTGATTGCTTCGGCCGTCTTTTGGGCGTTGTTCATGAACACCGTTCGGATCTTTCTGATTCCACTAGGCGACCAAGTGGACTTGGATCTTGCCCACGGATTTCCACACGCGATGCTGGGGTGGAGTACTTTGATTGTGGGCGCATTACTGTTGTTAAGTACAGATCAATTCTTGCTGTTCTTGTTTGGCCCGGTCGATACTGAAATTGGTCGCTCTGGACCCTTTGGGCGATTCATTACCAAAGTCTGGAACAGCCTCGTGGCGGGGTCCACTCTCAGCACCGATGAAAAAGACGGGCGTCGCCGAAAAAAGAGGCGGCGAAAAACTATCACTCAAGCTGGCCGCACGATGATTTGGGGGGTATGCGGTTTGATGGCATTGGCAGGCCTCTGGAGCAGCTGGGATGTTTTTTATGCATTTGTCAACGAACGCCAAAGCGTGCGATTTTTCGATTCCGATGTAACCCAGCCATTCGAGGAGACAGATCTTCCCGCAAAACTTGATGACTGGAGTGTCGTTAACTACAAGATTGACAATCGCGAGCGCGGAAGCGATCTCGGGAAGCGATCAGATGGATGGACCTATCGTGCCCCTGGCTACATGGCGCAGGTTTCCTTAGACCAGACTTTCCCGGGTTGGCACGAATTGACAACCTGCTATCGGAATTCGGGCTGGGAACTTGTTTCTAGGCAAAGGAAGATAGCGAATCTCGAAGCCCAAGATGAATCGGGGAGCGTGCCTTGGCCTTACGTTGTTGCCGAACTCAAGAAGCCAACTGGTGAGCGTGGATTTCTTGTGTTCTCGCTTTTCAATACTGATGGTGCTCCGGTTGACCCGCCTGCGTCTTGGAACCGCGCGATGTACTTCATCTCAGGCATCAAAAATCGGCTTTCAGGTCGTATCCGAACCCAATTCTTCAACACCGCCACCTACCAAATTCAAACGTTCGTTGCCGGCTATGGCCAGTTTGATGCGGACACACAGGGGGAAATCGAAGATCGATACCTGAAGATTCGTGAAATCACTCGCCAGAGGTACGTTGAAAAATCAACCGCGCCGTAATCTGTTAAGTCCGTCAATCCAGCCATCTCTTTGAGACAGTCATGCTCCCCTAAAGAGATGTTCCCTCCACAAATATGCATTCAACGCGCGTATAAACACGCTTTGCTAGGCCACTAAAGGACGCTATTTACAGTCTCTTGGTGTTTAATTATTCTCCCTTGGTCTCCAATTCAACAGTTTTTCGCTACTAGATAGGCGGAAGAGTTCTGTTGGTTTACTGTCAAGTTTCATTTTAGGTGGTGTCACCGAAAGGGACGGAGTCCGCAGTGGCTTCAACATAGGTTTGGCACACCTTAAATATCGATTGATCAATTCGACAAATACTCTTGACGATTTAGCGGTGGTTCCATTCAAAGAAAACGTTTTTGTTTCTGGGCATCGGGGAATGGTTGGTTCGGCCGTTGTTCGTGCTTTAGCGGCGAGGGGTTGCCAGGCGATTACTCGTTCACGAGCACAACTCGATTTGTGCAATCAAAAAGCAACGGATCATTTTTTTGCCAACAATGAGATTGGCTCCGTCATTTTCTGCGCGGGTAAAGTTGGTGGCATCCATGCAAACAACACCTACCCGGCCGAGTTCATACAACAGAATTTGGCCATGGCGGTTAATTCAATTCATGCCGCTTACTGCAACAACGTAAAACGATTTTTGTACCTTGGAAGTACTTGTATTTATCCGGTTAAAGCTCCACAACCGATGTCTGAGTCTTGCCTTTTGACTTCGCCATTAGAGAAAACCAATGAGGCCTACGCCCTTGCCAAAATCGCGGGCTTGAAGATGTGCGAGTTTTATCGCGGGCAATATGGCGTGATGTTTCATTCGGCGATGCCAACGAACCTATACGGACCTGGAGACAACTATCATCCTGAGAATTCACACGTTCTGCCAGCATTAATTCGCCGGTTCCATGAAGCTAAAAAGGCTGGAGATGCACAAGTTGCCATTTGGGGGACAGGAACCCCGCGGCGGGAATTCTTGCATGTGGACGACTTGGCAAATGGATTAATTCATTTAATGACACTTGGCGATCCACCGGACATTGTCAACGTTGGAACGGGCGTTGATGTTTCTATTATGGAACTTGCAAAATTGGTCGCGGAGATAGTCGGATATGCTGGCGAAATTACAACCGATCCTTCCAAGCCTGATGGCACGCCTGTCAAAAGAACCGACATGACTCTGATGCACTCAACTGGCTGGGAAGCCAAAATCGATTTGCGATCGGGTATTGAGCAAACGTATCAGTATTTTTTGACGGAAGTTGAAACCGGTGCGTTGCGAGCTGTTTGAGCATATGCCGACCGAACAAGAAAAGCGTTGGATTGAAGCTTGGCGAACTGCCGGGCCGGAACTGGAACGCATTCGTCGTGAGCAATTGCGGGATCTCACAGATGAAGAGGCAACGCGACAGGCGATGATGTTGGGAGTGGTGCTTGAGTTAGTACCGCAGCGTGCTTCGGCGATCGGCAAACTGAGTGAGTTGCTGGCGAAGCAAAAGTCTTGAGTTTGGTTTGGCTGATCCAGTAAACAACATCTTGGAGGTTGCTGTCGAAACAGGGCGGTATTTGAGCAAGAGTGGCCGGGCCTACTGTTTCATCGGTGGCGTCGCATATCAGCGCTGGGGAGAACCAAGACAGACGTTCGATGTTGACGCTGTTTTGTTTGCAGGGTTTGGCGGTGAACAGGAATTTGCAAAAGCACTCACCACGGATTTTAAATCTCGAATTGATGATCCTGTCCAATTGATGATCCTGTCCAATTCGCAATCCAGAATCGAATCCTGCTTTTAGAGAGCTCAACCGGGATTGGCATTGACCTGATTGGCATTGACCTTTTACTCGACGGACTACCTTACGAAGAACGAATGATTGCTAGGGCATCCGACTGGGAAGTGCCTTCGCATGGTAAAATCAAAACATGCTCGGCAGAGGACCTTGTTGTTTTAAAATCCGTTGCTGCTCGGCCGCAAGATTGGATCGATATCGAAAACGCAATCATCTGACAGGGAAGCAGGCTCGATCGAAACCTGATCGAAGTACAGCTCCTGTCACTGCTGGAACTTAAGGAAGAACCCGAACTTAAAGACCAGCTCGATTTGATATCGATAAATTTGCCTGAGAAGAAATGTGAATCGAGGGGCGTAAGTTCCCAAGTTCTGCTCACAAATAAAAACTAAAAACTAGAAACTGAAAATCAATTCATGAAAAAAGCACTGATTACTGGAATCACAGGTCAGGACGGATCTTACCTCGCAGAACTTCTTCTTGAGAAGGGGTATGAGGTTCACGGAATCGTACGTCGCAGCAGTTCCTTCAATACGCAGCGTATCGATCACATTTACCAAGACCCGCACGAGAAACAGCCAAAACTGCTTTTGCACTACGGCGACCTAACAGATGGACAGGGTATCACCAATCTGGTGCTGAATGTCGAGCCAGACGAAATCTACAATCTTGGCGCGCAAAGTCATGTGCGGGTTTCCTTCGATGCTCCTGCCTACACCGTCAACGTTGTGGGTATTGGTGCATTGAATGTGCTGGAGGCGGCCCGCCAGTTGAACAAGAAGAAAGAAACACGCGTTTACCAAGCGTCTTCGTCGGAGATGTTCGGCGATGTGATCGAGACACCGCAGACCGAGAAGACACCTTTCCAGCCTCAGTCTCCCTATGCTTGTGCCAAAGTTTACGCGTTCCACCAAACGGTCAATTATCGTCACGGCTACGATATGTTTGCGACAAACGGAATTCTTTTTAATCATGAATCTCCTCGCAGGGGCGAGACATTCGTCACTCGCAAGATTACTCGTGCCGCGACGCGTATCAAATTGGGCCTTCAAGAGAAACTTTATTTAGGAAATCTCGATGCCCAACGTGACTGGGGGTATGCGAAAGATTATGTCGAAGGCATGTGGAGAATGCTTCAGCACGACACACCGGACGACTTTGTTCTTGCGACTGGCGAAACACAAACAATTCGCCAGTTTCTAGACTTCACGTTTGAGGCACTTGATTTGGACTGGAACAATTATGTGGAAATTGATCCGCGTTACTTCCGGCCGACGGAGGTTAACATGCTTTTAGGCGATCCCTCCAAGGCCAAGAAAGAATTGGGTTGGGAAGCCAAAACCAGTTGCAAAGAACTTGCCGAGCTAATGGTTGAGCATGATCTCAGCCTTGCCCAGCGAGAAGCTGCCGAAACAGCAGTTTCTTAGGCGATACTTTT
>CALHPU010000070.1 GCA_938036435.1 uncultured Pirellulaceae bacterium
CGAAATCCTCGGAAATATCCGCTCGCTTGCGCTTCGGGCTTGTATTTTTGCAACTTCAAAACTGACGCATTGGGTGAACATTTGCACGTTATGCCCTAAGCTTTTGATAAAATCACAGCCTCGCAGCCAAATGCCAATGACACCGGACTATCGCCAAATCGTCTTCGATGGATTCGGCGGCAGGACAACTTGATCTGGGCGTGATTCGCCGTTGACTTCAATTCCGGGAATATCAATCGACTGTCTACCCGCGGCAACTCGACGGCTGGACCGACTGTTCTTCATCTGCTTAGCATACCATCCTTGATTGACTGGCAGGTTGGCGACCGATTCTGCGGGCCCACTGTTGACGCCTCTAGCAAGTCGCGGATCTGGTTCAACAAAGCGCCGATCTAAATCTGCCGATCGGGCCAATGCTGCTTGATTTGTCCCTTCGGCAGGACCACTGGGTTTGGCTGCCAACACCGGCGGGACCGTTTGCTCACCAGCAGCCCCTGACCGCACCCAGTCCATCCACGCGAGTTGAAGTTCTGATAGATCCTTATAACCGTAGTGTCTGTCGGTGGCGTTGTCCCATGCCGCCAATTCGACTCCCGGTCTTTCTAGGCTCATCCCAGTGCTTAAATAGTCCAAGAAATATCGGCGCCCCTTTTGTCCAATCAAGAATTTCGAAAGACTGTACCCCTGCGCGTACAGCGGCAAAATATCATGCGGATAATTTTTCATGGTAAACATGCGATTGAACGGAATTCCCCGCGACGGAGTCCCGCCGAGAAAGCTGATCAGCATATCGTGGTTTTTCGCGCGTTCGCTAATGTGTTCAACTGTTGTACAAGCCCCTTCGTCGGCCCACCTTGGAAGTGGTCGGCCAAAATGCGTCGCAAAAATGGTGTGCGTAATCTCGTGAGGCAGCACTGCATCGAGCAACCGTTCGGGCGACCCGAAAATCTTCATTTGCCAACCGGTCGGGTATCCGCGACCGCCTTGTGGAGGCACCATGAACGCAAAACTTGTCTCGCCACCAGCGTGCATTCCAATCTCGACGCTGATTGGGCAGCGCTCTTGCCAAGGTTTAATTTCGTATCCCAGCCACTCCAACGAGAGTTCTTTACGAAAACGTTCGGCTTCGTTGGCGATCCGGCGAGCAAAAGACGCGTCTTCAGCGTAGACGACAAAATTCTTCGATGCGACCGGTACGACGCGTTGAAACGCAACGGCCCGTGTCGACCATTGCCCCAAGATCACTGATGCAGCGCACATCGTCAACAATATACGGCATACCTGAATTGGGAATCGCATGATGAATCCTTCCGTGGATCATGGTTAGCCGCGGCACTCCAAAAGTGCTCGGTGGCAAATCGGGCAACCTTCCTGGTCACCGAAAAACTTCAAACTGTGTTACATCGCCCTACTTCAACAAATCCGGCAAATCGACCAGAGGTGTCTGCTTGATCAGCCGATTACGATGAGGCTAATGGAAAGGTTCATCAAAAAAAACAGTTGCTGAACAATTTCTGTGGCATCGAAAACTTATCTCATTTATCCTTGATAACAAAGACGAATTTACTGCGTGCATCGATGGTGCCACTGCTAGCGGCAGCATAGATCCTCGCGCAGGTATAGGAGATTGTCCAAGGAAATGATGAAGAGCAATTCCCAATTCTGCTGCTGTCTAAGGGCCACATTTGTTCTCAGCATTCTTGCTGGGCTTTTGCTTAATGGGTCACCGACTTCTCTCGCGTTACAACCACAGTCCTCACTTCCAATTAGCCAAATCAAGAAGACCATTGGCAACCTGAGGCCACTGCACGAAAAATTGGGAAAGCCGAAGCCCGGAGAGTGGCTCGACAGCCACAAAGAGCCGGGACAAACGTTTTCTCAGTACGCTGCCCAAAAACCGAATGTGCTCAGGCCCCAACGAAACAAGCTCTACATTCAGCCAATCGGCGATTTCAATGAAAAGCAAAATGAAGTAATCGAAGCGGCCCGCGAGTACATGTCGCTGTATTTTCAATGTGAGACTGTGGTGCTTGACCCGATCGATGAATCGGTGATTCCCGAATCGGCCAAACGCATTCATCCCCAGTGGAATGTCAAACAATGGTTGACGTCGACCATTCTGGAGGACATTCTCACGCCTCGCCTACCCGATGATGCGTTCGCCTCCATTGCAATGACCGACACAGATTTGTGGCCCGGCGACGGTTGGAATTTTGTATTTGGTTACGCCTCCTATCGCGACCGAGTCGGCGTCTGGTCGTTGAACCGCTTGGGCGATCCACAACAAAGCGACGAAGCGTTCCAACTGTGTTTGCATCGAACATTAAAATTAGCCACGCACGAAACGGGGCATATGTTCTCGATAAAACACTGCAAGAAATATCGTTGCAATATGCAGGGCAGCAACCATCAAGACGAAGCCGACGGCCAACCGCTGGCGTTGTGCCCGGAGTGCCACGCAAAAATCTTATACGCAACGGGTTGCAGACCCAAAACTCGGTACAGACAACTTGCTGAATTCTGCGAAACTCACGACATGAACGACGAAGCAGCCTACTTTCGCGAAGCAATCGAAGCGATCGACAAAAAGAAGCCTAAGAGGAAAGAATAGTTCTTTCTGTTACTCGAATGTTGGCAAACCCGGGAACAACCAACTACCACAAAAGCCATTTGCTTTTGTCGTGCAACCACTCTGGCAATGCCTTCAACTCTTCATCGTTGGGTGGTCCAGTCAGCCGAACCGGGCCGTCCTTGGTCATGGCGACGGTGTGTTCAAAATGAGCGCTAGGTTTTTTGTCTGCCGTGATCGTTGTCCAGCCATCATCTAACTCGATCAAATCGCTCACGCCCGCGTTAATCATGGGCTCAATCGCCAGCACAACGCCCGGCCGTAAATCAAAATCCCCCTTTTGAGCCCACTCTTTGGAATAGTAGTTCGGCACTTGAGGCGATTCGTGCAGATTCTGACCAATTCCATGCCCAACCATGTCTTCCACAACTGAAAACCCGTGGCCATGAACATACTCCTGCATCTCTTTTGCAATTGCGCTCCAGAGTGATTTGCTGGCCATCAATTCAATCGCCAGATCAAGCGTTCCCTTGGTGACCTTAAGTAACTTTTGACACTGCGAAGAGACGTTTCCAACTGCATGAGTCACCGCCGCATCGCCGCACCAATTGCTGATACGACAACCAGTATCCACACTCAGAATGTCTCCCTCTTTTAGCTTACGCTGATTCGGAATGCCGTGCACGACCTCTTCATTGACTGACATACAAGTTACCGCTGGAAACGGCGGCCGATCGGCAGCGCCACCATAGCCCAAAAACAACGGCTCCGCATCGTAATGCACAAACATGTCCACATACGCGTTGTCGATCTCGGCAGTGGTCATGCCCGGTTCGATCAATTTTGCGCCGGCTTGATGAGCCTGCCAAACGACCAAGCCTGCCGCTCGCATTTTACGAATCTCGCGCGGCGAACGGAGAACCCGTTTCACTCCATCTGTCGACATATGACTTCCCTGTTGGACTAGGATTACCGGGCTTCGCGCGGCGAACGAGATTAACCCTTTTTCGGCTTGTAAACTTCGGTGGCCGTTCCGTAGAAAACCTCTGCCGCATTCATGACTGTCTCGGCCAATGTCGGATGTGCATGTACCGTTTCGGTAATGTCGTCAGCAACGCAGCCCATCTCGATCGCCAATACTGCCTCGGCAATCAGTTCACCGGCGCCAGAGCCAACGATCCCGCAACCCAACAATCGTCCAGTTTCCGGCTCCACCAGCCACTTCGTCATTCCATCGGTGATGTTCAGCGCTTGAGCGCGACCGCTGGCAGCCCACGGGTAGCTAACCACTTCGACTTTGATGTTTTGTTCTTTGGCCTCGTCAGCAGTCAAACCAGCCCATGCAATTTCCGGATCGGTAAACACAACCGCTGGAATCGCCCGTCGGTCGAACGTTGATGCGTGCTGCAGAATGACGTCGACCGCATGCCGCCCTTCGTGATTGGCTTTATGCGCCAGCATCGGTTCGCCAGCAGCGTCACCTATGACAAAAATGTTTGGCTCGGCCGTTCTCAAATCAGGCCCGTGTTCGATGAATCCAAGTCGATCGGTTTTGATTGCTGTGTTCTCAAGGCCAAGGTTTTGAGTCGAAGGCCTTCGTCCGACAGATACAAGGACGCGGTCGTATTTTTCGACGCCGAATTTTTCCGGTCCCTCGAACGTGACTTCGACCTTTTCCCCAGCAAGGCTGACGCTTCCGACTTTGGTGTTCAAGAAAATTCGATCCTCGAACAGACCTTTAAGCTTCTTGGCCAATGGACGAACCAGATCTCGGTCGGCTCCCATCAGCAAACCTTTTTGCAGCTCGACAACGCTGACTTTCGTTCCAAGACTGGCGTACACCGAACCCATTTCAAGTCCGATATAGCCGCCGCCGATGACTAGCATCGTTTCTGGAATGTCGGCTAGGTTCAGCGCTCCCGTGGAATCCATCACGCGATCGGAGCCGATGTTAAACGCGCCCGGCATGGCAGGCGTGCTGCCGGAGGCAATGATGGCGTGATCGAACGTGATCTTTTTGCCATCAGGAATCGAAGGGTCGTCGCCTTCGAGAACGATGGTGGTCGAATTTTCGAATTTTGCGAACGCCGTTACAACGGTGACTTTACGTTTCTTCGCAAGACCGCCGAGCCCGCCCGAGAGAGTCGAGATCACTTTTTCTTTGCGAGCGCGAAGCTGGTCCAATTCGATTTTCGGACTACCAAAACTAACGCCCCACTCATGCTGCATCTCTTCGGCTTCAGCGATGACTTTGGAGACATGCAGCAATGCTTTAGATGGAATACATCCCCGCAGCAAACACGTCCCGCCCAGTTTACCTTCGGCCTCAACCAAAACGACGTCCATGCCTTTATCGGCCGCCAAAAATGCCGCGGCATAGCCACCCGGCCCGCCTCCAATGACAACAAGTTGCGTATGCATCTTCTAACTTTCTTTACTTGTACTTTTCAAGATACTTCGAGGTAGACGAAACCGCGAATCCACAAAGAATCGAACGCCAATTACACGATGGCCCATAAAAAAACCGATGCACGGGGCACCGGTTTTGTCTGTTCCATTTAGCGGTTTAGCGAGATAGGAATTCGACCACGGTGTTCGCATCTACAGGCAACGAAATGTCGCTCGCGGCTGGTTTGCCAACGACGGTGGCAACCATCGAATCACTATCAAATGTCACCCACTCAACCGGCTCACCTTCGACACCGCCCTCGCGAATGCCTTGGTATCGAATCAGCAGGTTCTTGCGAGGACGCAAGCTGATCACGTCGCCAGGACGAAGCTGAAACGATGGCTTGTCCACTTTAACGCCATTGACGCGAAAGTGACCGTGAGCCACACCTTGTCGCGCTTGTGGACGAGTCTTGCATAGACCTACTCGGCGGATTACGTTGTCCAAGCGGTTTTCGCAAAGCAACAAGAGGTTTTCACCGGTGTTGCCTTTTTGGGCCGTTGCTTTACCAAAGTAACGACGAAGCTGGCGTTCGCCGATCCCGTAATAATGCTTGATCTTTTGCTTCTCCATCAACGCCATGCCGTAGTTCGACGGGCGGCGGAAACGCAAGTGCATCCCCGGTGGCTGCTTGCCACGCTTATCTAGTGCTTTGACGGCACCACTGTTTTCGTAGATCTGCGTTTGCAGACGACGGTTGATGCGACCTTTTGGACCTGTGTAACGTGCCATCTTCAGTAGCTCCTTAATTAAGCTATCGGTGGAATTTTCTCGAAACGGGACTTTGCTCGTTCCGACTGGCTCTCACATCCGCTCGGTTGCGGCGGAGGCCAGTTGTTTCAGAGTTGCGAAATATCGTCAAATCGATCGGTTTTCGCAAGGCCCAAATTGGAAAACTGGCCAATACCCTCCAGTTTCTCGACTGTCCCGCCATTGAAAGCCTGTAGCGGCACCATATCACCGCATTGCAATGGTCGGCCTTAGGCTCGAGCGTGACAAATCCGCGCTTTTCAGATCGACGAGATGCGAATAACGAATCCAAACGAAAGCCAATTCGCGCGTGGGCAGGAGGCTTGCCTGCCCAAAAATTTTGCCACTGCTTCTTATCGCATGCGAACAAGGTTTTCATCACACTTCTCGTGTATGCGAACTTACAGTCGCCCCGAACATTATGTGAATCGTTTAACCAAAGGGTGATCAAACAAATACGTTTTCAACTTTTTAATAGTTGAAGGTAAGACCATTCACTGAGTGTCGCTCTGCCTTCCTGCTATTGTTCCCAGATTGCCGAAGTCGGCAAATCGACCTTGTTCAACCATTTTTGTGAAACCGAGAAGCATATGAAAAGCATCAAAGACTCTTTGAAATTAATCGCAGCCCTTGCAGCGATCACCGTAATGACTGGCCTGACGTCAGAAGCTCAGCAGATTCAAGTTTCCGTTACTAATAATGCACCGGCAGGTGGGATTGCTCTGACGCCATTTTGGGTCGGCTTTCACGACGGCAGCTTCGATACTTTTGACGGTGGTTCTGCAGCATCGGCCGGCCTAGAATCCATTGCCGAAGACGGTGCAGTCGGCGCTTTATCCGCCGAATTCAACGCGGCAGTCTCTGGCGGCGTAGACAGTACGGCTACAGGTGCCGCTGCCATTCCGTTTGTAACTCCTGATGGCCCACGTCCGATTCTCGGCGGTGAGAGCACCTCAGCCGTATTCAATGTCGGTGGCAATAACTTTTTGTCTTACGCTTCAATGGTGTTGATCTCCAACGACTTCTTTGTCGCTAACGACAATGCTTTGGACATCAGCAGCGTTCTTGCTGGAGGTGGCCCGATCACGATCAACGTTGGAACAGTCTACGATGCGGGTACCGAGGAAAATGACTTCGGCACATCGGCAGCCAACGGAGCACCTTTCTTCGGTCTCGGCGGCGGTCAAACGGGCCCCAACCAAGGTGCTGATGAAAATGGCGTCGTCACAGTGGTGCCAGCGGCCGGCAATCCATTTGCTGGATTTGCCAACGCGGACCTCCTAGGTCCAGATGGCGTACCGGCAAACTTCAACTTCAACAACCCGGACTTGTTCACCAATGGAATTGCCACAATCACGATCAGTGCTGTGGCAGTACCAGAGCCAGGTTCTTTGAGCCTTCTGGCAGCAATTGCAGGTTGCAGTTTCCTCCGCCGTCGCCGCAGTTAAGCGTTGATTGTTACCTGTTAAAGGTAATCGAACGAGAGTTTCGAAAGCTGTGGCTCAAAATTGGGTCACAGCTTTTTTCGTGGGGATCAACAAAGGGGGCAGGCTACCTAATTTTCCTCGACCTACCTCTGGGGCGCATGGAGGATTCGATACCTAGTTTCTTGCAGTCTTTGTTTTCCAGTCATCTTTGCCATAAGGTTGCCCTCGCACGATTCACTCTTGCAAGGCGTCACGTTCGATTTTCGAAAGTTGCTGGTTGACCCAATTCATTCGAGGCATTCGCAGAGTCTGAAGAATCACCTTATTCAACAAGAAGGCCGAGCGTAAAACTAGCCGACTCGAAAATGGCAGATGTCACCGTCTTTAACCACGTAAGTCTTGCCTTCGACGCGCAGCTTGCCGGCCTTCTTGATTTCCTGTTCGCTGCCATATTCTTCCAAGTCGTCCAGCGTGAAGACTTCGGCGCGGATGAAACCTTTCTCGAAATCAGTGTGAATAACTCCCGCCGCCTCAGGTCCGGTCGCGCCGGCAGGAATCGTCCAAGCTCTCACTTCTTTTTCACCGGCAGTGAAGTAGCTTTCCAAACCTAGCGTCTTGTAGGCCGCGCGGGCAAGCACCGCTAAAGCGGGTTCGGTCAAACCCACTGCGTCCAACATCTCGCCCCGATCCTCCGGTTCCAATTCGGCGATCTCGGATTCAATTTTTGCACAAACGGTAACCAACCCCGCGCCCGATTTCTCGGTATACGCTCGCACTTTATCGACCAGCGGCGATTTGCCTTCCAAATCGTCTTCCGCCACATTGGCCACGTAGAGCACTGGCTTGGCGGTCAAAAAACCAAAACTATTGATCGACTTTTTCTCAATCGGATTCAACTCCAACGTTCGTAGCGGTTTCTCGCTTTCCAGATGAGCGTTACAGCGTGTCAACACTTCCGTTCGCAGAATGGCTTCTTTGTCTCCCGACCGTGCCGATCGTTTTGCTTTTTCAATGCCTGCCGAAACGGATTCCATATCCGCCAACATCAATTCCATCTCGATCGTTTCGATATCGGCAATCGGATCGACGTTACCACTTACATGGATCACGTCTTCGTCCTCGAAGCACCGAACGACCTGTAGAATGGCATCGACCTGACGAATGTGGCTGAGGAACTTATTGCCCAGCCCTTCTCCCTCACTTGCGCCTTTGACGATGCCCGCGATATCAACCAGTTTCAGCGCCGCCGGAATAACGTTCTGCGGCACGATGTATTTAGTGATCCGTTCAAGCCGTCCATCGGGGACGCTGACCATACCTTCATTGGGTTCGATCGTGCAAAACGGATAGTTTTCACTGGCGGCGGATTTAGACAGCGTCAACGCATTGAACAGCGTGCTTTTGCCAACATTCGGTAGACCAACAATTCCAGCTTCCATTTCCTGCTCGTGTTTTCGAAAAATTCGTGAGTGCGGGGGTGAATTCGATATCGCCAGCGACGTTTTCAGACGTAGCGGCAGAGCGGTATGTTAATAGATCGCTGCACTTTGTTCCAGTTGAACCAGCTTTTTCTTCACCCGATTCTGCCTCCCGTCTTGTCAGCAAGTTTGGATAGTGGTGGAGGTAGTAGATCGAGCCACCGTAGATTGGTGGCGACGGTCAGGAGTCGCTTTGTCCGTTACCACCATAGTCCCGTGCCCAGATGATATCCCGGACGACGGCGGACACGGGGTTGGGCCGGAACTGCGAATCGACGGGAGGGAGGGATTATTTGATCCTTCGCGGCGTCTTGCCGGACGAGTTCAGGCTCAAGCTGCATCAGCGCCTCGACACGCTCGTCGGTTGGTGGATGCGTACGGAGCATGTTTGGCTGCCGCACCCCGTCGGTACTTCCAAAAATTCTTTCCAACATGCCCTTCGGTTTGTGCCGTTCAAGTTTGATCAGCGCCGAGGCTAAGCCTCGCACGTCCCCGGTCAAGACTGCGGCGCCGCGATCGGCGTTGAATTCTCGCGTGCGCGAGAGCGCGAGTTGCAGCATTGTTGCCACCATCGGGGAAAGCATCATTACGATTCCCGAGAGTAACAGGTTCCAGCCGTCCCGGCCCATCATGAAATTGGAGAACGAAAAAAACATCATGAAGAATCCGATGCGAGCAACCGTCGATACGGAACCTTTGATGATGTCAGCAATTCCCATCGTCGTCGTATCCTTGCAACGGATATGCGTGATCTCATGAGCCAGCACGCCTGCCATCTCGCGCGGGTTCATCATGCGAAGAATTCCGTCAGTTACCCCCACTGCGGCACTTTCTCCTTGCCCAACAGCAAAGGCGTTAGCCATTCGGCTGGGAATGTAATGCAACGTAGGTAGCGGATCGAGTTCGGCGCGTTGACAAAGCAAAGCAAACGTTTCGCATAACTCAGGAGCCTGATGATACTCCAATGGTCGCGCCTTATACATTTTCAAAACCATCGCTGCGGTAGCCCGTCGACCGAACAGCAAACCAAAAACGGTAAACGCTAATGCGACGACGACACCGAAGGTTCCAAACAGAACCCACGCCGAAAATGCGACCAAACCTAACAGAGCTACGATCAGCAGGAGACTTTGCGACCAGTTAGACGCGCGGTGATGATTTGGAGAAAGCGGGGACTGGCTGTTGGACATGGCAAAAACATTTTGACGGTCTCACTGAAAACCAGTCGAATATCAAACTGGCGGGGAGAATTAATTGAACCAAAATTGTAACTAGACAACACAGTTTAACTCTTCCTTTTTCCAGCGCAAATCCTAGCACAATCAAATCGACCGATTGACCGCTTCGAATCAAAAATCACTGAAAAAGAGCCACGTAAAATCAGCTTTGGCAAGCATGCCAGGATCGTCAGCATTGAAAGTTCATTAGCCATTGGGTATGAGACAGCAGATTGTCGCTTCCCACCTTCTCACCTCATGAAGTTAGGCTTTATGGTGCCCGTTGGAATTTCAGGAAAGAGGCCCGTCGAATTAGGTACTTCTCTGATCAAGGTACTTCTATGGTCAAGCGTCGAGTCAGAAAAAAAGGGCACGAAACAGCCTAAGAAGTTTATCCGGTGCCGTATCTATAACCGCCAAGTGCGGTGTACTGAAATTCAAGCCGGAGAGTCGGCCAATTCCAGCCCAGCGGCCGCACTCGGTACAGCGGAGCAGACTTTGAAACGCTCGGCAAGCCGCTGTTGGCGGTAAGAAAAAATCCGTTGTAAATCGGGTTTGACCATCAAACGATGAAGTAAACTTCCGCCGCGCGGGATGTAGTGAACGTCGTCCTTGACCAGTGTCAGCCCGTTTCCAAGATCTTCGAATGTGTGTTCGTGCCACCATCGTTTATAGGGGCCTTTGAGCTGCTGATCAGCAAATCTAAACGGAGGTTGCCACTCAGAAATCTCGGTACGCCAGCGAATCGGAATCATGTGCAAGCGAATCTTGTAATCAAGCAAAGTGCCTTTACGCATTTCGATTGGCTTTGGAGTAAGTATGCGAAAGTTTAGCCATGGTGGAGTGATGGCTTCCAAATTCTCAGCACTAGAGAAAAAATCGAACACTTCATCGATTGGGGATTCCACCACCACTTCGGCTCGCAAACGATAGCCTTCACGAGCGTCATCAAAAAATTCAAGTGTGCCAATCTGATTTGTCATAGCGGGCCAGAAAGAATCTAAATTTGCAATAAGTAGTTTTATTGTGACCGCCCGGAGGCGGCAGAGTTAACCATCGGTGGCAAAAAACACCAATTAAGCGAACTCTATCGCGATCTGGGCTCAAATGTGGTCCAGCCGCTGCCTCCCACGCGTTGCCCCGCTACAACCCGATCAATCGGAAATCTCGATTGGTCGGAGCCTCGAAGCTGTTTTTTTGGCTGCTGATCTTCCCCATTAATTTCCACAGGCGCTAGGTTTACCTGTATCGCACCACCCCAATGGAATCGGTGCCTGAGCAATTTTTATCCCTTGGCTACCAAAAGCTTCACGAGTTCCCAATGCTAGACCCCATGCTTGGCTCAAAACCCAAATCCAAAAGGATCCTAGAACTGGATGCTTTACGGGCCATTTCATGTCTAAATTTGTTGCTGTTTCACTTTACCTACGTGTACGCCAATAAGTATGGGTTTTCGTCGCCGCTAGGTTTTACATTTCCTTATGGAAAATACGGCGTACAACTGTTCTTCATGCTTAGCGGCTTTGTCAACGCGATGACGTTTGTCGGTAAGCGTTCGGTCAAAGATTTCATGTTTGCTCGCGCAATACGGATCTTCCCGTCTTATTGGGCAGTGATATTACTGAACGTTTTCTTGTTGAGCTACCTGCCGTTGTTCCATTGGCAGCTCTCCGCAGGAGAAATCTGGGCAAACCTTTCCACAATGCCCCGGCTGTTTGGCTATGAGAATTTCGAACCAGTCACATGGACGTTGCAGATTGAAATGCTGTTCTACGCGACTCTTGTCATCATGATGTTGTGTGGAGCATTCAAAAACATGCTCAAGTCGCTGATGATCATGGTCACGACTTGTCTCTTATTCTGCACTTGCGCATCAGCGATCAACAGTTCCTATCCCGATTCGTTTCTCAGCCGCCCGTTGTGGATCATTGAGAACGTCTGCTACATGCGCAACATGCCTCTGTTTGCGATGGGGATGTTGTTGAATGAAATCAAAAACGGGCGGGGCAATACAAAACTTAACATTGCCGCCATCATCTACTTTGGCGTGGTGTTTCAGGCGATTGACCTTCGTGATCACAATCCGGCGGTAACGGTGATGTTGTTTGGTTTGTTAACGGCATGTGCGTGGGGTAAAGTGCCGCCGCTGCGTTTTAAGCCGCTGCTGTTTATCAGCACCATTTCCTACACGCTTTATTTGTTCCACAACAATATCGGCTCCATGCTGATTTATGCCTTAGAAGACATGGGCACTGGCCCACTAGCGGCCGTCATCATCGCCACCGTTCTGTCGATTGCAGTGGGAACCGCAACGACGATCTGGTTTGAGCAACCTTTGACCACACGACTGAGAGGTTGGTGGAAGAATCGCAAGTCGGACCAAGATTTTGCGACACCATCTGCTTCTAATTCTAAACCTGCGTCCCCTGCCTAATCCAATTTCGCCCATCAAACGAAACAATGAAACTTTCAATATTTACTGACGTAGAGTCTCTTGAAAAAGAACGACACTGCTGGGACGAAGTCGCCGGGAATCGCGTATTTTTTCGTTATTCTTGGTTGATGAACTGGTACAAGGCGATGCATGCCGAAAGAGACCAGCTCCACGTGCTAGTGGCCATGGACGATCAAGGACAGTGGTTTGGCGTAGCACCTTTTTTCGTCTCGGATCAGAAACTCCGACTGCTGGGATCCGGAAACGCGTGTTCGGACTATGCAGGTGTATTCTCATCTCTGGAGCCAGAGCTTCACAAGAAATTTGTGGAACTCGTTTCAGATTATTTGGCGGAAAACATTCGCTTGGACGGGGCGCTCGAGACGATCGACTGCATTGAACTCGAAGGCTGTGGCAAACTGGACGAAACGGCCGACTATTTTGGAGAACTATTATTGGCCCACGGTTTTTCCGATCATGAAACGGAAACCGAGGGAACTTGGAAAGTTCTGCTGCCCGATACCTTCGAACAACTCAATGCGACCTTCAGCAAGTCAATGAGGCGGAAAACAAAAGCAGCTCGGAAACGACTGGCCGCTGAGGATACGCGTGTTGAGTTCGCAGACCGAGACTCGTTCGAAAACCTGTGGCCACTGTTTGAAGCGCTGCACCAAAAACGACGGCATTTTTTGGGACAATTGGGATGTTTCGCTGACAGAAATTTCGCCGTGTTCCTCAAGAACGCTACACGTGAGTTGCTCGATGCGTCTCTCGCTGACCTGTTGGTCATTTATAAGAACGAATGTCCCATCGCGTCAGTGTTGCTGCTGAAGTCAGGCAACACCTGCATGATGTATCAGTCTGGGTTGGATCCAGATTTCGCTTCTTGTGAACCCGGCTATCAGACGAACCTTGCTGCGATCGAATACGCGATCAGCGATGGCCTCAAGTATTTTGATTTTCTACGTGGAGATGAGCCCTACAAAGCGCGTTGGAGTACAACACGCGAAGCCATCCTGCGGCGGAAATACGTTCCACGAAAGCTCACGTCACAACTCAAGCACGGAACTTGGATGCTCGGCCGATCCATCAAGAACTACATGACCGGATTGGGACAGCCAGATAGTACATCCGAGTAAAAGTCGTCGGTAGTCGTGGCTATGAGCGGATCTTAATGGCTGGCTTGGAATTCGTAATAGGATTCGTATTAGAATTCGCCAGACTTCCGAAATGCCGTTTCTATTTCTTCACCCAGTTCTTTGGCTTGCGTCTTTTGGCAAACAGTTTTCCTGCGGGGCTGGCTAAAATCGCGGGCAGAAAGAATAGGTCACCCACCAAAGCCATCATCAACAAAACTAGCATCATCAACGAAAACTTGGCCGTCGGCATAAAGATGCTGAACAGAAACGGGCAAACCCCTAGCCCGCAAATCAACGAAGTGTCGATCATTGCTTTGGCGCAATGTTTGAACGCGAACCGAATCGAAGCGACTCGTGAAAGCCCGTTGCGCGTGCCACGTCGAAACCACGTCAGGAAGTGAATGGTATCATCGACCGCGACACCGAGGGCAACACTGGCAGTCATGACCGATCCAATTTCGATCGATGTTCCCAGCCATCCCATCGTCCCAAACACCATCAAGGGCGGAAAAATGTTGGGCAGCATCGCGATCAGGCCGGCGGCAAAACTACGAATGACGAATATCAACACGAAAGTGATCAGCACAAACGCGGTCACGAAACTGAGTGTAAGATCACCAAGGATTTGACGCTGCGCTTTGTAAATCAGCGGAACGCCGCCGGTGACCTCGACCGAAACGCCAGGCTGATTTAGATAGGCCAACTGGTTGTCGACGTTTCGGTTGACGGTCTCAATGAATTGGCCGTAATCGATATCGTTCATCGCCGCGATTCGTAAGCTGATTCGCCACCAAGTCGAGTCTTCCTCAACGCTGACCAGTTTCGCCTCTTCGAGTTGCGGCAGGCTTTTCTCCCAAAGGTCGATCGTCGCCAACCGCTGCATTCGCCCAAGGGCGCGCTTTCCTTTTGGAACAATCGGTTCAAATGTCGCGGCAGACAATGAAGCGCTAACAGCGGTCGTTTGTTTGACGGCCCTTTCGACCGACTGAACCATCTGCATTTGTTGCCACGCCGTCAGTGTATTGTCGGCGTCGAAGTGCAACATGATTTCCATGGGCACCAGTGGCCCCAGCCTTGATTCTAACCACTGGTAGTCGCCAATGATTTGCGCTCTGGGCGAGAAACGATTCTGGATTTTGACCGAAGCCTTCAGGCTTAAGATCCCAGTGCCTAACAAGGTCAGCAAAATGATCGTGGGGATAACAATGAATTGATGCGAACGACACACCCAATTCACCAGCACCGACATGCCGCGACTGACGCCAGTCTCGCGCTCCCGTTTTGCCAGATTGCCGTCGGTCGAGAAATGAGTGCTGATTTGCCCGCGCATTCGGTGCAGCACTGCCGGTAGAACCAGCAAGACAATAGGAATCGATAACAATACGCCGATCGCGCTGTAGAGTCCAAATTGACCGATCGGTTTGATTTGACTGGTGGCAAGAGAGCAGAGCCCGATCGATGTCGTCACCGAAGACAGGATCACCGGAAAGCAACCATCGGAGATAGCAACATCCGCTGACGCCTCGCCCGCACCCTGCGCTGCTGCTTTGCGATAGTAGTTTACCATGTGGATGGCACCTGAAACGCCCAGCACAAATATCAACGCGGGGAGCATTACCATCGTCAGGTTCATCTGCCCACCTGAGTAATACAACGCCGCCATCGCGGTGGCCGAACACGAGCAAGCCGTGGCGATTACAAGGGCAGTCAGCTTGACATCACGCAAACGAAACCAAGCTAGTAGCATCACCGTGAGCAACGACAGACCCAAAAAGGTATCGAGTGAACGTTTGCTTTCAATGTCGATCGCAGCTCCGTCAACGGTGGGGCCACCAAGGTATAACTCCTCTGACTCAAGTCCGATTGACTCTTTTGCAATTTGGTAGAACCGAGCAACCAACTTCTTTCGGTCTTCAGAAGCTCTTGCTTGAGGAAACGCGACGATGCAAGTTGTTTCTTGGTCTGGGCCAATCATCAGGCCAGAGATCCGTTTGGAGGCAGTCTCCCTTGAGATGCCAGCCGATTCGATTTGGTATCGCATCTTGATACCGCTGGTCACGTTGACGAAGACCGGTCCCTGTTCATCACGCGCGGCAGTCAGTGCATCCTGAAATTTTAATACGTCAGGATTATCCATCACGCACGCGTCCCAGCTTGCGACAATCATCTCATCCACGCCGAAACGCGATTTGAATTGCTCGTAGACCTGAGATTCTTCGAAGTTGGTCGGCAGCAGCTTACGAATGTCCGTTGGCGCAATCTTCATTCCCTTGACGGCACCGAAGACGATCACGGGCAGCAGCAGCGCAGCGGTCAGCAGAATCGGAAGCGCCCAACGATCAAGACCGCCGAAGCGACGAGGTTGATGAGATTCAGGTGCCGTTTGCTCAGAAGCCAATCGAAATTCCGCCTTTACACCTGTTGATTTTTATCCAGAAACCTTTGCCCCTCAAGCGTTGAACTACGCTTTTCGCTCTGCGACCATTTCTCCAATGACTTGGTCGAGAATCTGACAGGCCAAATCAAGATGGTCGTTGGTCACGCACCCGATGGGCATCAGGAATCGTACCCGCGCCGGGCTGCTGCCAGCCATAAACGACATCAGTCCGGCGTCGAACAATCGGCGAGTTAGCTCGCTGGAGTCTTCGGGCTTACCACCAAATGGCGTCAACGCCACCATCCCGCCCATCCCGTGCGGCCCGGCAATGGAGCCCGGATACTTGTCAGCAACTGCTTTGATACCAGCCACAAAGTGGTCGTGCAATTGTTGGTTGCGGCCACCGGGGCCAAAGTTGCCTTGCTCGATCAAACCGCCGACGATTGCCTTGGCGGCGTTGATTGCCATCGTGCTGCCAGTGAACGTTTGGCTGATCAAACCCGGTTTGAATTTGTACTGGTCAGTAAACAGCGTTGCACAAACCTGAGAGATTTTTCCAATCGTTACCACATCGACCAATTTATCTAACTCAAAATGTTGAAACGCATAAGGACGCGTGGTTCGACAGAATGTTTGGACTTCGTCGGCAATCACACAGATGTTGTTCTCTTTGGCGACTGCGATCAGCGCCTCAAAGAAGGCCTTGTCGCCGGGATAGTATCCGCCCTCGCCTTGGATCAGTTCCATCCACAGCGCGGCGTGCTTGCCCGGATTACGCTTAATCAAATAGTTGAAATGGTTGACCGCGATCTCGGTACTACGCTGTGGGTCTTCATGGTTGAAAAACGGCAGGTAATCGACGCTGATCGTATCGGGTAGTCCGACGCGATAAGCGTGTTTGTCGGTTACTTGAGCAAGTGCCAGCGTCCTACCGGCGAAGCAATGTTTGAAGGCGATAACGCGATTGGCAGGATGGTTTTTCTGAAACGCGATCTTCAAAGAGTTTTCGTTAGCCATCGCTCCACTGGTGGTCAGGAAACAATGCTTGAAATCGGCACCAGATTCATTGGCCGTTTTGACTAGCAAATCGGTCAACTCATAGCTCTCTGGATTCTGTTGTAGGTTGCCTTGCATGACGGTATCGCTGACCGCCGTATCAATGGCCGCTTCCACCAGCAGCGGGTGACTATGACCGTAGCCGTGAACGCCGATGCCGGTAATCATATCCAACTTCACACTGCCGTCGGCCAGTTCCACAAACGGGCCGTTGCCCAATCCGCTGGAAAGGTAGTCGAAGAAAAGCCGGCCATTGCGCAGGGTGCTGAACTTTTCGAGCATCTCTTCATAGGTCTGTGCCAATTCGGGATTCGGGGGACGCACCGACTGGATTGTCTGTTGATGTTCGGCGACCGTTTCGAGAATCAGTCGCTTTGCTTCTGCCAGACGCGGGTCCTGTTTAAGCTTGTCGGCCAGCAGTTGAGTCTGTTTCGTCATGTGAGGTCCTATTGTTTTTCAGCTCTCTGGCTGCGGTGGTTTGAAACGACTATTGCACTCCATTACGTCTCTGGAGTCAAAACGGATTCCCCAGTTCGTGTGAAAAAAAGAAAACTGGAGCTCTGAATCCTTGGGGATTCAATTACTTAAACCGTGGCCGGATCGAAAAAGGGCTCAATGCGGTAACGCGTCGCTAAATTCTGTAGCTCCATTGATTGCTGAACAAGGTCAACCGAAGCTTCCCCGTCAACCAGCATCAGATCAATATAGGCGTGACTGATGCCAGTGGCTCCGCCAAGCACCCGTCCGCTGCCGTGATCGGTCAGCAACTCGTTCAGTTGATTTTCGATATCGACGCGTTGTTGGACCTCGTTTTCTTGATCGAAATCACTTGCATCGATCGCCAGATAAACGAATCGGGCCCCATGAGAGGCAACCGGATCGCCGCTCAACAATCCTTCGCGCTCCATGAATTCGCCAACCAATTTGAAATGACAGGTCGCTCCGGCGATGGTGTCCGAGCGTGGATAGCCTTCGCCGGGTTTTTCGACACTGTATCCGGTATACGTTTTTTCCGGAGTTTGCTTTTCCCACTGATGCATGCTGGCCAGAGAAACAACCTCCGCTGCCAGCGAACTTATTTCAAGTGGAGTCTTCGATTGTGTCCCGGCAAGCTCAATCTTGCCAATCCACATCTCGGTTCCAATCTCTCCCAACGCCTCGTCGAGAAAAATGAAGGCGACTTGGCTGTTGATGCCGTCGTCATCTACAAAGTTTGGATGCCCAACGACCACGTCAACGACTTCTCTTTCTTGGTTAACTTCGACACCAAATCTAACATCCGCAGATGAGAAATTCACACCCTCGATTTCAATATTGAAATCTCCGTGGAGTCCTGGTTGTCGCGACGAATAAAATCGCCAGCGGTCAATCTCGGGTGCTCTCGAAAGCCAGTATTCGGCCAAAAAGCGCAAATCAACATCTCCGTTGGGAGACAGTGTAAACGAATATCCTTTTCCCGCTTCGGACCCGAACACGTAATTGAATCCCGGCAGCCACATGTCCATTACGGCGTTGACCGTTTGGGCGATTTCAGACTGAACCTCGGGAACCGTTGCGGAATCTTCTGTTCGGTCCAACTCCAAATCTGCTTGTCCTAGATCGATATGATGAACCAGTTCATCAGCAGATTCAGCAAACCACTTCCAAAAAAATTCGACTCGTTGCTTAAAGGTCGTTTCGTCGTTGTTACTCACTACAGAGGATCTCAAAAATTGTGCACGAAATAAAAGGAGGGACGGGGATGGCGTTCTTATTGCTTATCAGCGATGCAGCAGACTACTCAGATATTGGATACTTGAGGATGCCAGTTTTTCAATGCCGGGGGAATAATCGAAAACTTCAACGCTGATCCAGCCGCCGTAATTTTCATTCTCAAGCGTTTCAATGATGGGGCGAAAATCAACGTCGCCCATTCCGGGGCCCTGCCGATTGGGATCGTTAGCGTGAAAATGAACCAGATTATCTTTGTGAGATATGATCAGTTCTGGGATTGGAATAACCTCCGTCGACATTGCTTTCACATCCAACAGCAGTTGCACTTTTGGCGAGCCGACGGCTTCGATTAGAGCTTGCCCCTGGGCAGCGGTGCAGAGAAAATTCGTCTCCTCCGGCCCCAGCGGTTCGACCGCGATGGTGACGTCTTGGTCAGCTAGTTGATCAGAAACCGCCCGCAGCACTTCGGCAGCGCGGTCAATTCCTTCTTCCAGCGAAACGCCTTCGGGCAAATTGCGTTGCTGGGGAGATCCGAGCACCATGACTTTCCCACCCAAGTCGTGACACAAAGACGTCAGTTGGCCAAAGTAATTAGCAGTTAGGGTGCGAACTGCCGGATCGTCGTGGGTTAGGTGAAAACCGGTCGTCTTGGCTAATAACCAATGCAGCCCGACGATCTCAAGTCCCTCATCGGCCGCCATCTGTGCGTACCGTTTTCGGTCAGACGATGAGAATTCTTCAATCGAGTCTGCCAACGTAAAAGGGGCGATCTCCCAGCCCTGGTAACCGAGACTGCGCGCGTGTTGCATCGCAGCGCGCGGGTCGCGGTCGTGATAAAGTTCGTTGCAGATTGCAATTTTCATTAATTGATTTTGGCTAAGGTGAGTAACTTTCTAACCCAACGCAAACTGCGCCTCGTTTACGCGTCGGGTTAGTTTGGGTTGCGCAAAATCTATTTCACCAACGCTTTTATCCGATCGGCGAATTCCTGAACGGGATCAGCCGGATAACGCTCTCGAATGTGTTTCCCGGCGAGCTTACCCATCTCTTCCCATTGGTCACGTTTTTGCCAAGCACGTTCGAGGGCATCGTCGACAAGATTGATCGTCGCACCTTCGGCGATGAACCCTGTCTCGTTATCGTCTATCAGTTCCTCGTTCCTGCCAATGTTCGTTGTAATCGAAACGCGGTTGCATAGCATCGCTTCAATCACCACCAGAGGAGCTCCCTCGTATCGGGAGGGCAAAAGCAACGCATGGTTCTGTCTCCAAATGTCTTCCACTTCCGACATATAGCCGCCAAATTCGACCTTGTCCTCGAGGCCATACATTTCCACGAGCCCCTTGAGCTGTGCCATGTTGCCTTGGTCGTGGCCGTAGAACACAACTTTTAGATTGCGGTCTTTCCACTGCGGCCGTCTCAGCACGTCCATGATCAAGTCTTGACCTTTGGACTGAAAATGAACGCGTCCCACAACCGCGACGCGATACTCTTTTGAAGCATCGGGGTAATCCGGATTGGCGTCGACCGGCACGTTGAAGGGATTCGCAATGATTTCCGCGTTGTCCAACTCAAGTGCAATGTTGTTCTTGAGTTTGATGCGGTTTTCATCGGAGACAAAATAAACACGGCTGGCTTTGCTGTACCAGCGGCGAAAGTTCTCCAAGTTGTTGGAGTGAATGAAGAAAGAGTCGCTGGCACACTGAAGGTTGATGCCGTAAGGAATGCCGTGCGAAATACAATCGTCGGCGATAGGGATACGATCAGGGTGATAGCCGAGTGTAAACAAAACCGCGTCAGGTTTCTCATCAGCAACCCAAGTTGACGCTTCGGCGTCAGGGTCAGGCGAGTCAGACTTGCCAAACAACCGGCCGAAGAACGACTTGCCCTTCGCCTCGGCGGCCAGCTTGCCCCGAAGAGTTAATTTCGCGCCATTACTTTCCAGATCTAACAGTTCTTTGGCAGTACGTGGCCAGTATTTGTAGTTGATGGTCAGCTCGTGCCCTTCAGCTTGCAGTCGCTTGGCGACCTTGTACCACAACATCTCACTTCCACCCCAAGGCATCCCACTCATGCATGAATAAAAACCAATTTTCACGAAGCAACTTTCAAAAAACGGATGGCAAAGAGAGAAAGGGGAGGATAACAAACCAAGTTAGTTAGAAAAACCGACTGACATCATTGAGGACTAATCGAGTTGTTTTTTTCGAGATTTACGATGCTTGCAAGTCCAGAGTGCCAGTTGTGACATTGCCGCCATGCGGTCGATGGAATTCGGCGGTCCCAACTTCTGAATCAAATTCGCCTGCGCCGCCAGCTTGCGACTTTGCGAAATCGTAGATGGCTTTGGGCCGAGGGTACTGAGCATAAAACTTTTGTCGTTGAGCTTCAGATCCGACGACCGTTTCGGCCGCATTCCAGGGCGTAGTCAATTCAACGATGGGTTGGTCAATGATTTGAGCCAGTTGATCAACAGATTCTTGAAGCGAATCTAACACTCCCACGAACAGAAACTCGCGCCTCAGTTTTTGTTTCAGATTGGCAAGCGTGAGATTTTGCGGCAACCGGCCGTACAGCCAATCCGGGTAACGATCCAAAAAGGCGTCCAGATTTGGAAAGTGCTGTGAAAATCCTACGCGCTGACCTCGATGCCAAAAATTTGGGTTTTGAAGTTGTCGTTGATATTCGTCGACGGCAAGTGTAAAGGGATCGCCAACAAAAGTAACCAGTTGGTGATCCGGAGGGAGGCAATCTGGCACGCCCATTGAGACGCTTTGATCGAAAACGGCTGATACGCACCTCACCGATTTTTTCCATTTGCCACTACCACGTGTCACGCTGCTAATCAATTCACGGGCTTCGGAAGCTTCGTCAACGACGATCTCACGGTGGCCATCGCCAAACCACTGATCCAACACTGGCTTGAGCAATTCATGAGCCTTTGGACAAACGTTGGCAACAACGACTGGAGTTTTGGGATTGTATTGTTGGGATTTCATAGTGACTGTTGAGGGATAGATCGTCGTCTTTGGGTCTGAGGTTGTCGTTGCATTGTTAACCCGACGCGTAAGCGAGGAGTAAAGTGGATCAGCGAGGTTCCTCGCTTACGCGTCGGGTTACCATGTGCACGTTATGTTCCAAGCGTTTGAAAAAATCACAGCCTCGGAGCGAAAGGGGACTCTTTCTGTCATGCTTTCTCTTGCGATTCGATTTTAGTTTCCTGATCCGAGGGCTCATCAACCTCTTTCGTTTGCGAGGGTTGCTTGAGCGCCTCAGCTTCTTCCATGGCCATCTTTTCCTCGTGGAATTCTTTCCACTTCTTTAAGTTCTGGTAGGCCCTTTGCGCTACTTTGTAGCGTTGATTGACATCTTCGGCGCGTTTTATCTGGGTGTCGAGCCGCTCTTTGAGATCCTCATTGTGAATTTTGATCGCCGCAACCCGCTCGTTCATTTTGTCAATCACCGCGCGAGCGCTTTCGTAATCTTCCTGCATTTCGTCGATCAGTTTCGAATAAGTTAAACACTGGTTACGAAGGCGCGCCATGTCCAATGGCGCCGAACCGAGTCGCTTGGTGAGTGCCTCCAATTCAACCTGCATGCGCGTGACATCGTCGTTTTGAAAGATTTCGTTGTTGGGGTAAAGTCGATGCAGTTCAAACGATTCCAACACTGGAAAAAAACCCTTCTCACGGTCGTGCAAAATACGATAAGGGAGTTTCAATTCTGCATTGTCGCGTCGAGCAGTTTTCCCTGCCTCAATCATGGCCGTGACCAATTCGATCAATCGCGGCACCGCTGGAGTACGGCATTCTAAATTGTCCTGAAGCGCCGCATCCTGAAACAACATCTTGGGCGCCGGTGGCGATTCAAGCTCCAACAACGTCTGCCGCGTGTGAGCAGGAGCACTAATGCTCCAAGCGGAGGAAACATACATTGGGGTATTGTGGAAATCCAGAATCGCCGTTGGACGCTTCTTGATGGCGCTCTCCAGATACAGCGTCGATGGAGTTGTGATCACCGCATCGACGTTGTCAATCACACTCAACAAAGAAGGCTTCTTTCCCTTCTCAGGAGCGGGGAGACCAATCTCTTCATCGAGTCCCGACGTCAAACGCCAGACCACTTCAACGTCACGGCCGTTGATGACCGTATTGGCGTCGATGATTCTTTTTAGATGTGTCAGCGATTCGACAACTGTCTCACGCTGGTCGTCGTCAAACGCCGGCGTGTTGGCGGTCGCGATCAGCAACCTAAACGGTCCTTCGCGATTAACCCTCGGCGGCTTCGACGCCACCACCGCATCAAGTCGCGGTAGACCGACGCACTCACAGCGTCCAAGGTTGCCCCATGATTCGACTGCTCTGACCTGACTCTTGCCGATGCAAGCTAACTTGTGACCAAACAAAGGCTGAAACAAACTTCCCTCAGGCAGATCAGGATGCTCCCAAGTGTTGCGGTACTCTAAAATTCCATCAGAAAGAATCAGTACCGGCAGTTGCGGTGATCGCTCTCGCACCCTCCTGAGAATGGAAAGCTCTTCCCACGAGTAATGCATGTGTGTGATGACGATCGCAGCGTCATCCGGTGGCTCCCAGTTTGGCGTGTACCCCGAAACAACTTCCCAAGCAATTGGTAATTGATCCAGCCACGGTTTATAGAGGGGACTTTCGTTGGCAAAGTGGCAGAGAATATAAGCGCGGTCAATTCGTTCGCCGGACAGGACTGTGTCTGCCTCGGATGCCGCCGAGGGTTCGCCTATAGGCTGAGCTTGGTTGGCTGATTCGTTGCTCATAAAGTTCAATGGTCCCGAAGAATCACGTAGCCCGTGTTACCTGCCAGGTTACCTGTAATCGAAGAGAATACGACTGTCGTCATTTTAACACAGCACCTTGGACGATGCTTAGCTCTAATGATGCCCATATCATCGCCGAAAGTGGCTGCATTTACCACACGAGCCCTCAATTTTTCACGCTCTCAGCGGGGTTTTGCGAACTTATCGGATTCGGCACGTGGGGAAAGTTCTCAATGAGACCATTTGGCATTCGTTTTGCACTATGGCTTCTTCGGTTGGCAAAGTCCTCGTGCCAAGCACTTGTAAGCACCGGGGCACGCCATCGACCGGAGTTCCGGTTGAAGAACGAGACACAAAACATTGTGAAAGGGCCAGAAATGACTCGACCAATCCCACGCATCATTGCTTTGACCACCTGCCTACTGATGGGCGTCTGCGCTGCCCAAGCTTTTGGTGGAAATGAATACAACCACATCAACTCACTGGCGCGGAAGATACACAACAAGTCCAAAGTCTTGCTCAAGGAAACTAAACACTATCGATCAACGCCCAATTACCCGACGATGGTGCGTGAGGTTGCTGAACTGGATCAACTGGCCTGTCATCTGCGCGACATCGCAAAAAATAAAGGCGACTTAGATCACCTAGCGTACGACATTGGCGAAATAGATGCCAAATTTCACTATATTGAAAATCTTTTCGACACAACCGAACTGTGTGCCAGCACGTACGGACGGGGCTTCATCCAAGGCCACACTGCTCATATCAAAAGGTTGCTTAATAGTATCGAGGACGCAATTCACCACATCGGCGACGATATCGAGCACCTTCGAGCGACAACGCAGTCGCTAGTTCAACCAGTGATCGTGGCGAGGCCCTCTACAAGATATAGTGGTAGTCCTATCGTAACTCGAGTGGAGACATATCAGATTCCTAGCCGCATCGCTGCCAACTATAAGGATACTTTTCCCTCGCTCTACAGAAGCAGAACGCCCTACGGCGGAGTCGATCGAACCGCTTACGGTGCCAGCCAATTGCACCGAGGCTATTACCGAAGTCGAGACTATAATGCCCAGCGATATGAAGGGTATGATCGAGGCAGGGGAACTGGCTTCTACATCGGAGGCGGCAGCTCAAGAATCACTTTCGGATTCTAAGTGAACACTGGTCAAAATCCAATAAATTCAACAACTCCGTCTGGCATCTGCTGGACGGATTTTTTTGTGGGACTCAACCTGTACCACCGGTTGTGGATCAACTGAGGAAGATCCACCGTACTTGCCAGCCTCCCAGTCTTCCTATTTTGCCTGTCCGGCAGTCTCATGCACCAAGGTTCGTTGAAAACGGTAATTCTTGATGTTATGGCAGTTTTGAAAGATAGAGCCACGCGTGTTGTACCGATAAGTTCGAACACACTGTCGGGTAGTTATCGAACTACAGTTGGCCTTGCCAGCAATCCATTTGCGGCTGCCCGAGTACCCATTCAAGCAATTGTCGAAAGACTTGATGGTGAAGGCTGGATTTCTTCTCAGTAAGAAATGCTTCGCTGCAAGAACACTTCGCCGCAAGAACACTTCGTTACCGGAGCTATCTCAATGTTGAAAACTATCTCGGCAATCACATCCATGGTTGTTACCATCTTTCTAGCCAGCGTTGCTTTTGCCCAATGCAATTCATGCGGCAGCACAGCCAATTTCGGCTATCCCGGCGGAACTTGTGCAACATGTAGCACAGGAGGCCACGGAATCGTAGGGGCATCCGGGCGTCATCACGGCGAAGTCCTCAGGGCCAAACTGGATCATGCGATTGCGTACGACGCGAAAGTCTCGGCTCGCAACCGAGCTTGGCCAAAGCCATTCACTTGTGCTGATCGTCAAGCGTACTCAGCGATGTGGGGACCGATGCTTGACGCTGGATTTGCCGACCAAACCACCGTCACCGCCACACACTTCGACGAAGAAGGCAAGTTGACTCGATACGGCAAACAACAGATTGCTGGCATTATGCGAAACATGCCTCAACATCGTAAAGTTGTCTACGTCCAGCGTGATGGCAACGAAGCGGCAACTTTGAACCGCTACAACCAAGTCCAAGAGATCGTTTCTACGTTCTACGGACAGTCTGGTCGCGTAGCCCTTACAGATCGCAACCCGATCAATCAACAGGGTTTGCGTGCAGAAGTAACCACCAACGCCTATTATGGTGCTTTGCCGGCCCCAATCATTCCGGTTTCTGACGGATCTACGTCGGTCAACGATAGCGTTTCATCAAACTAACGCTTCGTTGGAATCAAGTTGAGATCAGAAAGGGCTCTTCCAGTAAAATTGGGAGAGCCCTTTTTCGGTTTTCGGTACTGAGTACTGAGTACTCAGTACTGGGTACTGGGTACTGGGTAATGGGTACTATTCTTCAAAATAGGTAAATCCTTGCAATGAATTGCGGAACAACCTAACCATCTGCTGACGCGCTTCAACAGTAATCGTCTTCTGCCGAACCGCATCCTCAGCCATCGACCGGAATCGCGCCAACAACGCCGGTGGCTCGTATTCCACGTAACTGAGTACATCTGCGATTGTATCGCCCGGCACCTCTTCCACGAACACAATCGAACCATCGCCAGCCACACGGATGCTGGCGACGTTGTTGTCGCCGAACAGGTTGTGCAAGTCGCCCAACGTTTCCTGATAGGCTCCCACCAAAAACACGCCCAAGTAGTAGGGCTCATCCTTGCGAATCAGATGCAGATCCAGCGTCCGTACGACTTCTCCATCGGGGCCAGAAAACCGGTCTAATTTCCCATCGCAATCACAGGTCAGGTCCGCAATGATCGATTTGCGCGTCGGTTTTTCCTCCAATCGATGAAGCGGCATCACCGGAAACACTTGCTCGATCGCCCAAGCGTCGGGCAAAGATTGAAACACACTGAAATTTCCATAATAGATATCCGACAAACTGAGGCTAAGCGATTCAAGTTCTGCCGGCACGCGCCGCAGCTGCGGCAGCATCGAATTGATCCGATTCACAATCGCCAAATACAGGTTCTCGCCGAGCGCTCTTTCCCGCAGCGTTATCGCACCAGCGCGAAAGGAATCGCGAAGTTGATCTCGGTAGTAGATGGCGTCGTTGTAGTTCTCCTGCAACCGATCAAGCTGAAGTTTCTCGAGTGTCGAAAATAAATTTGCCACACCTTCGCAACTTCCCACCGGTAGTGACTCAGGAACGGGCTCCGGATCGAAATTAGTCACCGCCAGCACATTGAACATCAACACCGACATGGGTGCCACCGTCCAGCGTCCTGATTCGGTTACGATTGTCGGATGAGCCACATTTTTGGCGTCCATCGAATTCATGATCGTTTCAACAACGTCGAAACAGTACTCGTCCAAATCATAGTTGCGACTGTGTGATTCAGTGCTGGCAGCCCCCGCGTAATCGACCGCTAGGCCGCCGCCAAGATCCAGATACCCCATCGGTGCACCATCCTCAACGAGCCCAATGTAAAATCGACACGCCTCTTTGAGCCCGTCGCGGATATTAAGAATGTTGGTGACTTGGCTGCCCAAGTGGTAATGCAGCATCTGAAAACAATCGATCATGCCGGCGCTCTTTAGCGTGTCGACGGCCGTGATCAGCTCGACGGTCGTCAAGCCAAATAGGCTGCGGTCCCCGCTATCGCCCGCCCAGTGCCCCTCCACTTTCGTCGCTAGTTTCACTCGGGCACCGATGTAAGGCTTAACGCCAAAATGTTTTGATCGACGTATGATCAGCTCCAGCTCTTGCTGTGTCTCCAACACGAAGAAACACTTATAACCCAGCCGACAGGCCTGCAGCCCTAGGTCGATGAATTCTTCGTCTTTGTAGCCGTTACAGACAATCAGGCTCTCAGCCGACGGCACGCTAACTATTGCTACCAGCAGCTCGGCCTTACTACCAGCTTCCATGCCATGGCCATAGGAACGCCCGGAGCGGCTAATAGAATCCACGACGTGGTGCTGCTGGTTGACTTTGATCGGGAAAACGGCGCGGAAATCACCTCGATACCGCGCGTTGTAAATTGCGCTGCGAAACGACGAATTAAGCTGCCGCACCCGGTCTTCGATCAGGTTTTCGATGCGAAGCATCACGGGCATTTGCAAATCGCGCTGATGCAGGCCATCGATCACGTCCATCATCGAAACCGTCTTGAATCCTGACTCCGTTGGAGCAGTGAACGCGACGTTGCCCTCGTCGTTGATATCAAAGTATTGCTCGCCCCAACCCCGCACACCGTAAAGCTCGCGGGCCTGTTCAATCGTCCACGATGATGCGGCAACGCCGCTCGGCGAATCAACCGGTCCAGACTCGCAAGGGAGCTGCTGGTTTTCTTCTAACGCCTTTTCCTCGGCCGGACTGCTGGCATCGGAAGCAGCGATGGAAGGCCGCGATACGTTTGTAGGCAAAATTGACAAATGGAGGTCCTTACCGAAACACCGTTGAGAAGTGTCATTAACGTGGAAGATTTTAGCCTAATTGAGCCTTCGGACAATTCATCGATTGCCAATTTCCAAAACGTATGAGAATGAGTCGATTTTTATAGCCAGCAACTCGATAAATATTCAAAAGTGGTATAGCCGAAGATGCTGCATTTCTCTTAAATGCCCGTCCAAGTCTCAACTTGAATTATCAGGGAAGGATGCCTGAACATGAGGCGCTTAAACGAACTTGCAGAACTCGTCAAAGGCGAGCTCAATCATAGCCCGGAGCGCGAGATCTCCGATATGGGGAGAATTGCATCCGCGTCGAAGTTCGGAATCACTTTCGCCAACTCAAAAGCCCATTATCAGCGCTTTCTCGATAGCGACGCTGCTGCGGCACTTGTATCGGGTATCGAAGGACTGACCGACCAGCCTGCCAGCACACTGTGCAGCCTACCCAAACCCATCATAGTGGTGGCTGACGCCGAAGCGGCGTTCACTCAGATCGCGACGCTCTTCCGCCCTCCGGTTCAACGAAAAAGCCCGGGAATCCATCCACGCGCCACTGTCAGTGAAACGGCATCCATCGGCCAAGACGTTACAATTCACGCCGGCGCAGTTGTCATGGACGGCGCTGTCATCGGTGATCGGTCCACCATTTTTCCAAATGTGACCGTCATGGAAAACTGCCTGATTGGGCAGGACACTCAAGTTTTCCCGAATGCAGTTTTGTACGAAAACACCATTGTGGGTGACCGGGTGATTCTGCACGCCGGTGTTATACTCGGCGCCTACGGCTTCGGCTACAAAAGTAACTCTGGCAAGCACGAGCTGTCTGGGCAATTTGGTAACGTCGTTATCGAGGACGATGTTGAGATCGGCGCCAATTCAACAATCGATCGTGGCACCTACGATTCGACGCGTGTCGGCCGCGGCACGAAGCTGGACAATTTGGTCATGGTCGGCCACAACTGCAGCGTCGGAGAAGACGCGCTGCTCTGCTCACAAGTCGGCATTGCCGGCAGCTGTAACATTGGTGATGGCGTTGTAATGGGCGGTCAAGTAGGTGTCGGCGATCACTTGAACGTTGGCGACCGCAGCATGGTAATGGCCAAAAGCGGATTGATGCACGACGTAGAAGCGGGACAAGCCGTCAACGGAATCCCCGCCCAACCTGCTCGCAAGCATATGCAAGTTCTCGCCGTCACAATGAAGTTGCCCGAGATGCGAAGGAAGCTAAAACAGCTTTCAAAATCTATCGAGCGGCTTCAGCAGAATCAGGAACAGGCTCAATCCCAATCAGCAACCGATTCTCCGCAGCTACGCGACGCGGCCTAGGCAGTTCTTCGCCACGAAAATCGCCAGATCTTGGATACCTGTCGAGTAAGCTATCCAACCTCGCTCGAGTTGTGCTGCCAACGCTCCTACACGATTGGCCCATCGTCAAGATAAGGAATTTCCTTGCCCGCTAGTTCCGCCAACGCATTGGCGGCCGCGCGTTGCTCGGCCTGTTTTTTGTTTTTACCCCAAGCTGGAGAAAAAACTTTCTTGTCTACCTGCGCCGCCACGTTAAACCATTTGGAATGGTCCGGGCCTGAGTCTGACAGCAATTGATAAAACGGTGGCAGACCGAAACGCTTTTGCGAGTATTGTTGGAGCTCGGATTTGTAGTTGATATCCAAACCACCACCGACCGCTTCGGTGACGAATCGCTCTATGTGGGGCATCAAGAAATTCTTGGCCGATTCGATACCTCCGTCCAAATAAATCGCTCCGACGATCGACTCGAACGCGTTGGCCAATAGCGATGATGGGACCTGCCCCGAGCTGCCGACGCCCTTTCCAACGACCAACAAACTGGCGAAATCCATCTCCTCGCCGATCTGACCACAAGTTCGGCGACTAACCACATACGACTTGATCTTCGTCAAGTCTCCCTCGAGCAAATCGGGGAAGCGATGAAACAAATACTCGCAGACCACAAACCCAAGGATCGAGTCGCCCAGGAACTCAAGACGCTCGTTCGAATCACGCCGACAATCGGCGATCGATGAATGCGTGAGTGCTTCGAGCAATAACGTGGGATCGTCAAACCGGTAACCAATACGCTCCTCACAACGAACGATCGTTGACTGTTGCGTCTTTGAAATGGAACCAGATGGGGCCATGGTTTCCGGCGTTCCTGATGACGAGGGGGGGAAGTGTCTCAGCGTTTCAAAAACAGATCAGGCGTTTGGCTCGTTGCCGTTACTGCCACCGTTTCCGTTGCTGCGTTTGGCTTTCATGTGCTCAGCAATCGAAAACGCCATTTCCATTGCTTGGTCGTAGTTCAATCGCGGATCAACCGCACTCTTGTAAGCGCGTTCCAGATCGGGCTCGCTAAGATTACTGACGCCACCGATACATTCGGTCACGTTGTCGCCAGTCAATTCCAAGTGTACACCGCCGAGAATCGTTCCCTTGTCTTCGTGGATTCGGAATTGCGATTCCAATTCGGAGAAGATCTTGTCAAAGCTACGTGTTTTAATCCCGGAGTTGGTCGAAAACGTATTACCGTGCATCGGATCACAGGTGTGCAATACCTTGAGGCCCGCCTCCTGAATCGCATCAATGATGATTGGCAACTTTTCAGCCACCTCATCGGCACCGTAGCGGTGAATCAAAGTAATTCGTCCCTCTTCATCTTCTGGATTTAACACACGGATCAGATTGACCAGCTCGTCCGGATCAAATTTTGGACCGACCTTGATTCCCACTGGGTTACAAATCCCTTTAAGGTACTCGACATGGGCGCCGTCAACATCGCGCGTCCGATACCCCAACCACGGCAAATGGGTGCTCATGTTGTACCAGCCGTCGCGGCGAGGCACACGTCGCGTCTGCGCTTGCTCGTATTCAAGGTGCAGGGCTTCGTGCGAGGTGAACACCTCAACGGCCTCGCTTTGTTTGATCGATCTTCCCATCACGGCTTCCATGAACCGCAGCGAGTTGGTGATGGATTCAACCATCTCGTGGTACTGTGCGGCGCGAGGCGATTCCGATGCGAAATCTAGATCCCAATTCTCGGGGTGATGCATGTCGGCAAATCCGCCGGCGGTCAGCCCGCGAATAAAATTCAGCGTCAACGCAGCGCGCTCGTAGCCACGCAACAGCAGTTCTGGATCCGGCACGCGGTCGCTTGCGGTAAACGCAGCTCGGTTGACGAGGTCGCCCCGGTAAACGTCCAGCGTTTCTCCGTCAATGGTTTCCTTATCGTTGGAGCGTGGTTTGGCGTACTGGCCAGCAATCCGACCAACACGCACGACCTTCTTCATCGATCCATAGATCAAAACGAAGCTCATCTGCATCAGGACCTTAAGGTTCCTGACCAGCGAATCTGGCTCGCAGTCTTCTAAACTCTCTGAACAATCGCCGGCTTGAAGTAAAAATGCTTCGCCACGCGCTGCGGCCGCCAGTTGATCTTTGAGACTTTCGATCTCCCAACTGGTCACCAACGGCGGCAGCTTCGCCAACCGAGAGACGGCATCTTGCAATTGCTCTTGGTTAGGATAGGTCGGTTGCTGGAGTACCTGTTTTTTACGCCACGAGGCGGGGGTCCAGTTGGAAAGCGTTGAATTGGACATAAATAAATCGACACTACTTTTCGGTCGCAGGTTCAGGCGAAGACGCGCTGGACTGCTGGATCGTTTGAATGGAAATTTTAAACAGCCGACACGAGTTCGGTCTTTTGCTTAAAAAGCGATATTGTGAGCATTTTTTTGGCTTTGGAAATAGCCGATTTCCAACGCCCAACATAATCAGAGGCTTTCCCGCCCTCTAGACATTTCTCTCCCAAGCACCAAAAGTTGCGATAACAGTCATCCATTGGCGACTTCTTTGAGGATCAGCGCGGCGATATCGACTCCCGACACGCGCGAGAGTGCTTGCCAGCCCGGTGCCGCGTTGACGTCTACTACGACTTCTTGCCCTGTTCGAGCGTCTTGTAACAGATCCACCCCCGCAATCCGACAGCCAACGGCTTTGCATGCCGCAATCGCAATTTCATGCTGTTGTGAGCTGGGATCGATGGGATGGCCGGTCGCCCCTTGAGCAATATTGGTCAGCCAATGACCAGGACGCTGCCGCTTCATGGCAATGGTCTGGTCACCGATGACCAGCACCCGCACATCGCTGTCTCCGTGTTCTATAAACTTCTGCAAATAGATCACCTCGCCAGAGTGCACCAGATCCTGAAACAGCGACCGTGCCTCAACGCGGTCGGTGATCAGACGAATCCCATGGCCCATGCTTCCGAACAATGGCTTGTAGATGACCTCCCTGCCGAGTCGTTCGAAGTACTCGAGGCCATCTTCGACCGTCTGCGCCACAAAGGTCTCGGGCACCGGTACGCCTGCCTCGGCCAACATGGCTAAAGACAAATACTTATCTACAGAAATTTCCACCGCGCGAGGTGAGTTGAAAATTTTGACGCCGGCGGCTTCTAATCGATTGAGTAAATCCATGCGGAAGATAATCTGTTGCAGCGAGCCAGCCGGCATGGTGCGCACGATCAACCGGTCAAGCGACAGCAAGCTCTCGTTCCCGCAAGAGAACTCGCCCGAGATACCGTCTTGAAAAGTGGTCAGCTCTGCCGATAGCCGAACGAAATCCAGACTGCGCAAGTCGTAGACTTCTTTGGGATTGTCGTTTGCTGCGCGAGCGAGGTCTTGAAAATGCCAACCACTCTCAGCGGCCAAGACGCCAATTCTCATTCGACATCTCCGGCCGAATAAGTTTCGAGCCCGAACGACTTTTGCAAAATCTCATTGTGAATTGATCCAGCAACAAACGAGTTGCCGCTGCGGAGGTTGTTGATGACAACGTGCGCTGGACTGAAGAGCAATTTGTCGATCTTATAGAAATCTTTGTCGTAGGAATTGAAGATCTCCAAAAAGGGTGTACCAAAATCGCTTGAACTGGAACTGGGAATCTGGTCAAGAATACGGGTGATCGCTTCGTCATCGGTGTCGACAGACAATTGCACGCTACCGCCATAAAGAATCGAATCATTGGCCCACCCCAACGCCGTCAGATCATCGTCGGCTATCGGCGGCAACGGAGCCGATCCACTTCCGCTTTTCACGGTCTTTAAATCGAACCCCAGCTCATACAATTTGTGCATGGCCGTTTCGACACTTCGCGCCACCACCTGAATCGCTCCGGGAAGACTTGCCGTTCTGGCCACGCACAAAGTTACGTTCGATTGGCTGACCGAACAATCGCTGGCAAATTTTGCGATCACCTCTTCGGTCGGAGCGGTGCTGGTTTCTAACACGCCAACGGCCACATCAGATTTGTGAATCAGATCTAATTCCTTCAGCACATCTTCTCTACCTCGCAACGATCGCGCCGGACCGCTACACATGGCGAAAAACTCTCCTTCGGTCAGTGGCCAACCGGCGTATTGTGACGCCATGCAAGCGAGAACGGGAAAGTCGGTTGCCACATTGACCGACGGCAGCTGAAGACCACTCGAATCTGCCGGAGTGATCGTGACCTCCGCCAAATCCGACATACAGATTTTGGCCAGCGCGATTCCGGCAGCGCTTGTTCCATGGTGTTCGGTGCCAAAATCTAAAACAGTCGCCCCACCGCCAGATTGCGAGGCTTTGATGCTGTGTGCGATATCTTGCAGTACCGTTTCGATAAGACTCAGCGTGCGCTGGTTAAGCGTCGTCTTTAAATCACTTTCGAAAAGCATGATTTCCAGCTTGTTTGATGTATGGCAGGATCATCTGTCGCGCACAGGTTGCAATTGTCATAGCCGCCTTTCGCGTAGCAAAAGTAGCGCTCTTTCGCGTCGCGAAAGGCGACTGTGTTCCACACACTAATCCTCATCAGTCGGGAACCAAGTCTCGACTACGTCGTAAAACTCTTTCGCGTTTTGAACTTTCGCCGCATACGTTCTGAACTTCCGAGCTCCCTTACGGCCTTGAGCATAACAGCACGCGTAACGCCGCATCAATTGCGAGCCTTTATCCTCTCCGAAACGTGAGACGATCAAATCGAAATGATGCAGTAGACACTGCCGCTGCTGCGCGAGGGTTGGATCTGGAGGAACCGGCTCGCCTTTGATCGCTGCACTGGCCTGAGCGAACAGCCATGGGCGGCCAAGGCAAGCGCGGGCGATCATGACTCCATCAACGTCGTAACGACGGAACGCGTCGACGACTTTGTCAGCGCTGTCCAAATCGCCGTTGCCGATTAGCGGGATATTTTTCAGGTAAGGCTTGATTTCAGAAATCCGGTCCCAGTCAGAATGACCGCGGAACATGTCCTGTGCCGTGCGTCCGTGAACCGTAAGCGCTTTAGCGCCTGCTCCTTCGACCACTTGAGCCACATCGATAGCGTTGATGTTATCGCGCGTGCAGCCAAGTCGAATTTTGGCGGTTACCGGTGTGGGGTGGCAGGCCTTCACGACAGCGCTGATGATCTCACCCATTCGGTCCGGCGTGCGTAGCAGATAGGAGCCACTCTTGGCCTTTTCAGTAACTTGCTTGACCGGGCATCCAAAATTAATGTCCACTACGCTCACCGCGTAATCTTCCACCAACCGCCGGCCAACCTTGGCCATCGTTTCTGGTTGATTGTCCCAAATCTGAACCGCCAAAGGTCGCGCTTCCTCGCGCACGCCCCATAGACGATCCGGATGTTCGGCGTCGTGTTCGTCTAACCAAACAAACCCGCGTGCGTTAACCATTTCGGTCGCGATCAACCCGCTGCCGCCGTACTCGCGCACAATCTGCCGAAACGCATAATTGGTGAAACCCGCCATCGGTGCTTGCAGGATAGGCGGATCCACTACCACATCACCAATGTTCAGTGGCTTGATCTTTGGCAAAATGTATTTTGCCGAATCACCGTCCTGCGGTTCCGTGGCTTCTGTTGTTGGTTGTTGGACACTCATAGATTAAAATTTTAGACGAAACATCAAAAATGGTGAATCGGGAAAGAATCATATTTCGCTTTATGCAATCAAGTGACCTTCCGAGACAAAATTTGAACTCCTTCTCGAAACGGGAACCCTACATGCGAATCTTTGTAACAGGTGCCACTGGATTCCTCGGCAATAACCTTGTTCGAATGCTTCTCGAGCAAGGTCATCAAATCACTGCTGCCAAACGCATGACGTCCGATCTTAAATCTTTGGACGGCTTAGATATTGATGCTATCGATGTGGATTTGAATGACTCCTCGGACGTCAGCCTTCATCTAAAAGAAGCCGATCTGGTGATTCATTCAGCGGCCATGATTCAGCTGGGTTGGTCGAAGCTGGAGGCCAGTCGCAAAATCAATGTCGACGCGACTCGCACGCTCGCTCAGGCTGCTCGCCGAAAAGGAATTCGGATGATTTATGTCAGCACCGTCGACACGCTGACGGCATGCGTCGATCAACCCGTTACTGAAACGCAGACCGAGCCTCCCAAACCAGCGTGTTCGTACGTGGTTTCCAAACGCGAGGCCGAAGAAGCTTTCACCTCCGAGGTGGCCCAAGGGCTCTACGGAGTGACCGTGCTGCCCGGTTTTATGGTAGGGCCGTGGGATTGGCGACCATCGTCGGGTGAAATGATGATGGCCATTCATAAAAACTGGGTGCCGTTTGCTCCAGCGGGCGGTTGTAGCGTCGCCGATGTGCGTGACGTCGCGGCCGGAATCATATCAGCGATGGACCATGCTGGAGCAGGACAGAAGTACATTTTGGGCGGCGAAAATCTGACGTACCTCGACCTTTGGCAGCGCATGGCAACGGTCATGCAGCGGCCAAAGCCAAAATTTCAGTTACCGGATTGGCTGGCGGAAACTGCGGGGCGTTTTGGCGACCTAGCATCGAAGTTCTTGAAAGAAGAAACACAGGTTAACACTGGCGCGACGCGCATGGGACAAGTGCGGCATTGGGTCGATTCCTCCAAGGCCAAAAAGGAACTCGGCTACCAAACTCAATCGATCGACACGGCGCTAGAAGATGCTTGGAAGTGGTTCCAAGCGTACGATTATGTTTAGAAGTTCAAAGTTTACAGGGTACAAGTTAACAGGGTACAGGTAGTGCCCGCCACCAACTGTAAACTGTACCCTGCAAACTGTTAACTTAAAAGAAATCCCCCACGCAAGTCTAAGACTCGCATGGGGGGCAAACACCTTTCGATTTTCAAGTGGCCATTAAGCCACCGCCAGTTCGCTGACCTCTTTGGCCAGACGCTTACGGGCGACGTGCAGACGACGCTTGATGGTTCCCAGAGGAGCATCGAACTCGTCGCTCATCTCGATCAGGCTCTGACCGTTGACGTAAAACGCCACCAGCGTGTCCCGGTCCATCGCACCCAGACGCTTCAGACCAGCTTGAACCTGATCCTTACGCTCGACGGTCAGTGCATCGTCCAGCGGAGAACCGGCCTCGGCCACAGTCGCCTCCAGCACTTCTGGCTCGACGGAGACCACTGGCTTCTTGCGAACGGCGCGGTTAATCGCCATGCGAACCGTGATCTGCCGCAACCAGCCAATGAAGGCCTCAGGTGTGCGCAGTTGATCGATCTTTAGCATCGCCTGAACGAAAACGTCCTGAGACAATTCCTGAGCATCGGCCACGCTACGCAATCGTCGGTTGGCGATCGCCATGATCGTTGGTTGAAAGCGCTCGAACAGTTCGCC
>CALHPU010000071.1 GCA_938036435.1 uncultured Pirellulaceae bacterium
GAGGGCTTTCTTTTTAGGCTCTTCCCGGATTTTAATGGCTGCCTTGGAAATCGTAGTGGGATTCGCCAGAATTCCAACCGGCTGTTCTTAAGGGAATTCTGGCGAATCCCACTACATCCATTTGAAATGGCTAATTCAACAAGAACTTCGTGCCACTAAGTTCTGGGAAGAACCTCTTTTTAAAGCTTAATCGCGATATCTCTTTGGCTCACAAAAGCCCTCTCCGCCGCTTAGACGGCGACTCTCCCAAAGGGAGAGTCGCACAATTGGGGCCTCATGTTTTAAATTGAGTGCCATTGGGCTGACGCCGCTTCCGATTCGCCATTTATCCAACCTCTTGCGAGATGTGCTACGGCAACTCGACCGCCATGTCGTCACGGTGAATCAACTCCGTCCGCACGTTAGCTCCCATGCGCTCGGCGATCTGGTCGCTGTTGAGTCCCATGACTTTCCGCGCGTCGGCCGAGTCGTATTCCGTCAAACCCGTTCCAACGACGCGCCCATCTGGCCCAACAATCTTGACCGTGTCGCCGCGACTAAAATCTCCCTCGACCGCGACAACTCCCACCGCCAGCAGGCTCTTGCCGCCGGCGAGTGCTTTTAAGGCTCCCGCATCAATTCTGTACAGACCTGAAACGTCAAGGCCACCGGCGATCCAGCGTTTACGTTCGTTGATCGGATTGGGGGAAGGTGAAAACCAAGTTGCCTTCTTGCCACTGGAGAGCGCGGACAGTGGGTTGAGTTGATCGGCCGAGGTAATGATCATTGCAGCTCCAGCGGCCGTCGCGATCCGCGCCGCTTCAATTTTTGTTTTCATTCCCCCTCGTGAAAACTCAGACGCCGCTGCTCCCGCCATCGCCTCAATCTCAGGTGTGATCGCTGGAACAACCGCCATATGTTTGGCATTGGGATCCTTGTGGGGCGGAGCGCTATACAGCCCATCAATGTCTGACAACAACACAAGTAAATCGGCTCCCACCATCGAAGCCACCCGTGCAGCCAAACGGTCATTGTCGCCGTAGCGAATCTCAGCCGTTGCAACAGAATCGTTTTCGTTGATGATGGGGACGGCTCCCCATTTCAGCGCTGTCGTGATGGTGTCACGCGCATTGAGATACCGACGACGCTCTTCAGTGTCGCCAAGGGTCAGCAGAATCTGCGCTGCGGTCAGTCCGTGATCGGCTAACGCTTGTGAGTAAGCGCTGCATAGCGCGATCTGCCCGATCGATGCCGCCGCTTGACTCTCCTCTAGCGATAGATTGCCGGTGGCAGCCGTGATTCCCTTGGCTGTCATCATCCGCCGCCCTAAAGCGATCGAGCCTGATGAAACGATAATCACGTCCGAACCGATTCGGGTCAGTTCGGCTACATCCTGAATCAAAGAGCGTAACCATTGATGGCGAATGCCCGTTTTTTGATCGACCAAAGACGCCGAGCCAATTTTGACGACGATTCGAGAGAAGGATTTCAACGACGAATTCAATGGAAACTGTCCAAGTGGTGGTTAAGTTCTATCAATACAAGCCCGACGCGCAAGCGAGAGATTTGAAGATCTTCGGAAATATCCGCTCGCTTGCGCTTCGGGCTTGTATGAGTGTAACTTCAAAACTTGCGCTACTGGCTTGAAATAGTACAACTTCAAAATACGCGACCGCGTAACAAAGATCATCTATTTCAGATTTTCCGGCGATCTGGGTAAACTATAGTCAGTCAGTGACACCAGCCAAACCCCAGCGGTTCACTGATCAGACCAGAGGAAGTTTCAAAACGATAGTAACAAGACTCTCCGAGTCGTTATTCGCCGTACCAATACGACTCGGAGAGTCGTGCCACATTCGAAAAGCCATGCTTAAACCAGACGCCAATCGCGAACGAATCATCGAAATGCTTGAGCACGAGGGTGGCGTCACTGAAGATTCCGTCCGCAAAGTGTCCCAAGAGACGGGCGTTCCTGAGGCCGATATTTGGGGCACCGGTAAGTTCTATTCGCTGATCAATAATCCGGCAACGCGCGTGCGTGTCTGTGATGGACTGACGTGTCAGATGTTCGGCGCCGACGAACTTGCTCGGCAAGTCGTCGAATCAGGAAAACAATGTGAGCGCGTCAGTTGCCTTGGCCAGTGCGATCTAGCGGTGGCAAGCCTAAGCGAAGAGATGGAATTGGTCACGTACTCCAAAAACGAAACCAGTATCAGCCCTGCCAGCGACACCTTGGCCATCAACCTCGCTGGAGAAGTCGATCTTAGCTATTCGGCTTTGGCCAAGGCGCGGCTGATGGGTGCTGAAGCGGTCATTTCGCAACTGAAAGCATCCGGCCTGCAAGGACGTGGCGGAGCAGGATTTCCAGCACACTTTAAATGGACATCGTTGATCAACCAAGCTAAAACCGAACGATACGTCGTTTGCAATGCAGACGAAGCCGAACCCGGGACTTTCAAGGACCGTGAAACGATGCTGCGTCAGCCGCACAAAATGCTAGAGGGACTCGCCATCGCGGCGGCGGTGGTCGGAACGCGTGAAATCTATATCTACATCCGAGGCGAATACGTCAACGAGGTACGTGTCGTTGAAGCGGCCGTCGAAGAAGCCAAAGGCAAAGACGCCAAAGGGCCGCTTGGAGATTTCAACGTCACCATCGTTCGTGGACATGGGGCTTATATATGCGGCGAGGAAACGGCGTTGTTGGAATCGCTCGAGGGCAAACGTGGCATGCCTCGACTAAAGCCGCCCTTCCCCACCGAGTCTGGTTTTCGAAACAAACCAACACTGATCCACAACGTTGAAACGATCGCCTGTGTACCGGCCATCATTCACAACGGTGGTCAGTGGTTTCACGATCTAGGACGGACCGAAGCCGGATCCAAACTCTATTGTATTTCGGGGCACATTAACAAACCGGGTGTTTATGAAATGCCGCTGGGTGTGACGCTGGACGAATTGGTCGATGTGGCCGGTGGTTACGTCGGTACGCCGCTCGCGTTTTCGCCGGGAGGTGCTTCGTCGGGGTTCCTGCCAATTAGCAAGCGTGATCTGCCGTTGGATTATAAAAACCTTGCCGATGCCGGCTCAATGATGGGCAGCGCCGGCATCGTCGTACTCAACGACACCGTCGATATGGCGCAGGCAGCCAACTGGCAGCTAAAGTTCTTCGAGCGTGAAAGCTGCGGTCAGTGCGCCCCGTGTCGAATTGGCACACAATACATGCGTCGCCAAAACGAGAACTATATTCAATTAGGCGACCCGGCAACGTTCGAGCACACTGAAGACGTCGCCTGGGAGATGGAGCAGGGCTCAATTTGCGGATTGGGCATGATCGCCGCCAAACCACTAACCTCCGCAAGAGAACATTTTCCGGATCACTTTAAGACACGGTCGTAAATTGAGACCTAACGTAGATAGGTCTCGGCTCTTTTAAGCTGTTAGCCGTTTTGGCGTTTTGGCGTTAGTCCAATGGAAGTCACTTTAGGCCGGAGGCCGGTACAAGAACTGCCGGTGGCGTGAGCCACCGGACAACATACTACAAAATTTAGGCCGGAGGCCGACACAATAATGACCCCACAAGTGTGTGTCGCCCTCCGGGCTTTGCAAGCGATTCACCCCTATCCGGTGGCTTACGCCACCGGCAAAGGATATGTCGGCCTCCGGCCTGAACCACTCTTCGACCAATAAAAAATCTGAACTGTTAGCCGTTTTGGCGCTAGCCACGGTTGCGGCAGTTTGGAACCGTGGCTAGCGCCACAACGGCTAACACGATCAACGGCACGAAACAAACATTCGAGAATTCCATGAGCGAATCATTTTCTATCAAACTCAACGGCCAAGCCGTGGAAGCCTTTCCCGGCGAAACCGTCTTCCAAGTCGCCGATCGAACCGAGGTAAAGATCCCTTCACTCTGTCACGATGACCGCCTCGCACCAGTCGGAGCCTGCCGCGTGTGCTTGGTCGAGGTCGCCGGCCAACGGCGGTTGCAGCCCGGATGCGCTTGGGTCGTCACGCCCGATATGGAAATCACTACCGAATCCGACCGCATCGAGAAACATCGCACCGTCCTCTACAACCTGTATATGGCGGACCATGAACTTGATGATTCAGGATTGCCAATCGAAACGGCCAACGGCAACCAATTACGTGACCTTTGCAAAACTGTTCCGACCATGGGACTCGAACCGGTCAACGCTCCGCGCGCCGCGCGACCGGCTGACGATAACCCTTATATCCACTTCGAACCGGATCTGTGCATCCTGTGTGCGCGCTGCACGCGTTACTGCGACGAAGTCGAAGCCGTCAACGCAATCACGCTTTCCAATCGAGGTGGCGAAACAACCATCGCCACCGCTGGCCAGCGCAGTTTGATCGATACCACTTGCGAATTGTGTGGTGGCTGTATCGATACTTGTCCAACCGGAGCACTCATTGAAAAGAAAGCTCCTGCGAATCTGGTGCAACTTGGCGGCACCGAGAGCGTGCGGTCCACGTGTAATTTTTGCGGTGTGGGATGTCAGTTGGACCTGCATGTACACGATGACAAAATCGTCAAAGTGACCAGCCCTGAGCCCGGTGAAACGCTAAACGATGGCAACTTATGCGTAAAAGGCCGCTTTGCTTACGATTTTGTTCACCATGCCGATCGCATCACCGAACCGCTGATTCGTGGTAAGGACGGTCTGCTGCATCCGGCAACTTGGGAAGAAGCGATCAGCGCTACCGCTGAAGGATTGATGAAAGTCCGTGACCAGCACGGTGCCGATGCACTCGGGTTTGTTTCTTCGTCGCGTTGCACCGGTGAAGAAAATTACCTGATGCAGAAACTTTCCCGGGCAGCTTTTCGAACCAACAACATTCATCAATGTGCCGCCACCTGACACGCCCCAACTGTCGCCGGTCTGGTGCAAATGTTTGGTGCGGGTGCGATGACCAACGCCATCGATGAGATTCGTGATTCGGAAATGATGTTTGTCATCGGCTCCAACACCACCGAGGCTCATCCGATCATCGCCATGGAGATGAAGCGCGCGCGGCAGCGCGGAGCGAAACTGGTTGTTGCCGACCCGCGTAAGATTTGGCTGGCCGAAATGGCTGACGTGCACTTGCAACTCAAACCCGGGACCGATGTCTGGCTGCTGTCTGCATTGGCCAATGTCATTATCAGTGAAGGCCTGCACGACCAAGCGTTCGTCGACAAACACACCAAAGGCTTTGATGCCATCAGCGCGAAAGTCAAAAACTACACGCCTGAGGAAGCCGAAAAAATCACCGGAGTTTCTGCCGAGGACATCCGCACTGTTGCTCGGATGTACGCCACCACCAAGCACGCCGGAATCTATTACACGCTGGGCATCACCGAGCACACACATGGCACGGACAATGTTTATTGTTTGGCGAATCTAGTTCTGATGACAGGTCACTTGGGCGTGCGTGCTGCCGGAATGAACCCGTTGCGCGGCCAGAACAATGTCCAAGGCGCTAACGACGCTGGCGCAACGCCGGTTTACTATCCGGGATACCAGAAAGTCACTGACGCAGCGGTTCGTGAAAAATTCGAAGCGGCTTGGGGCGTGCCGCTTTCACCGAACGAGGGCCTCAACCTAAACGTGATGATGAAGGAAATGGCTAAGGGCAACGTCAAGGCATTGTACGTGATGGGCGAAGACATCGTGATCTCCGAACCGAACGTCAGCCAAGTCGAAGCTGGGCTCAATCAGTGCGAGTTTGTTGTTTGCCAAGAGATCTTCCACAACGAGACAACACGGTTCGCCGATGTCGTGTTGCCCGGAGCTTGTTTCGCGGAAAAGGACGGCGTATTTACCAACAGCGATCGACGCGTGCAGCGTGTCCGCAAAGCAGTCGATCCGCCAGGCCGAGCGCGTGCGGATTGGGAGATCTTGTGCGACGTCGCTCGTGCTTGCGGATACCCGATGCCAAATTACGTTAACGCCAGCGATGTGTTTGACGAATACGCTTCGCTGACGCCAAAAATCGCCGGTATCTCTTACGGGCGTTTGGAGAAGAACGTTGCTGGGCTTCAATGGCCCTGCCCTACCCCGGATCACCCCGGCACTCCGACGCTGCATCTGGATGGTCCGATGATCGGCAAAGCTGAATTTCAAGCGGTTGACTATCGGCCAAGCGCCGAACTTCCCGACAATGATTATCCGCTCATTCTTTCTACCGGTCGCACGCTATACCACTACAATAGCGGAACTCAGACGCGTCGCGATGCGGGGCCTGTCGCCAAACAGCGTGGTAACTTTATCGAGATCAGCAAACGCGACGCCAAGATCTACGGGCTTGAGCACGGTGATCGTGTGAAGGTGTCGTCTCGTCGCGGCGAGGTTGAGGCGGAGGCTTGGGTTTCGCCGAGAGTTCGGTTTGGCTGTATCTGGATGCCAATGCACTTCGCCGAGAGCCGTGCAAACTTGCTGACCAATGACGCAGGCGATTCAGTCACCGGCACAGGCGAATACAAAGTCTGCGCCGTTGCGATTGAAAAAGTAACATCTGAGACTGCCGAAGAGGCGTTAGAGTTAGCCGGGCACTAATCTGATTTTATCACCCGCCCGCCGGGAGGGTCGGAGGCTCACCGACCGGGAGGGCCAAGCAACCATGTCCCGCTGCCTAAAAGAAAGTTCATCGGTCAGAGCAAGTGATTATCACCAGACAGGCGACTCCTGACGACAGCGAACACGTGCAGGCCATTATTGACGCCGCATTTGCTACCGTACGTAACGTGTATCGCCCCAAACCCAATGCTATCCCAATATCAGATAACTTAAACCTCGACACCGACACGATCGTAGCGCTAGTTGATCGAGAGATCGCAGGAGCGTTAGTCACACATCAGCAAGGCGCAAATTTGCACATATCGCAACTTGCCGTTATGTCAAAATTCCGCAAACGCGGAGTTGCCCGTGCGATGCTACAGTTTGCCGACACCACGGCGATAAAATGCGGAGCGCTTGCGCTTCGGCTTAATACCATTCAAGAGACGGGAAATGTCGCTATCTTCGAACGGCTCGGGTTTGCCGTCGACGCAATCACTGAGGCAACTTGGTGCATTAGCGACCAATTTGCAAAACTCAATGAAGTTTCGATGATTCGGCGATGCACTGTACAGAGCAGGTAACGAATTAGAAAGAGAATCCAGCATGCCACTCACGACCACGCTCAGCTTTTTCGGCCAAACCGAATCCGCAATCAATTTCTATCAGCAGAATCTTGACGCCGAAGTATTGATGATGATGCGGTTCAGTGAGTGTCGTGATCCAGAATTCGCTTCATCCAAATTTCCGGATAAGATTTTCCACGCGACGGTTTGCATTGGAGGGACGCAAGTGATGGCGTCAGATGTCGGCTGTGATGATCAGGAAAACGTTCCAAGCTTTTCAGGTTTCGCACTCGCGCTGCATGTCGATTCCACCGAAGCAGCGGAAAAGTACTTTGCAGCATTGGCCGAAAGTGGCGAGGTGCAGGTGCCGCTGATCGAGACGTCTTTTGCAAAACGATATGGCGTTGTATCAGACCGCTTTGGCGTCTGGTGGAAAATCATTTCCGCGGATGATGACGTTGTGTGATTTATTGTCACCGCATAGATGTACTCACTTGCGTTTTATGAATTCGCACTTTTACAAGCCCGAAGCGCGAGTTTTGAATTCGTACTTTTACAAGCCCGAAGCGCGAGCGAGCGGATATTTCTGAGGATTTCCGGATCCCTCGCTTGCGCGTCGAGCTTGTATTGAAACGCCTCGCGAGTTCAGGTTTACGAGCGTTCTATAAGGTAGAGGGCAAAATTCGGTCTCAAATGAGCAACTTCAAAACTTGCGCGTCGAGCTTGTATTGAAACGCTTCAGAGTTGTATTTTTACTTTGGACCCTTGATGGTTCAGCCGGTTAGCTTAACAGACCGTACATCACCCCCGCCATGCAGGCCGTCATGCAGCACGCCAGCATTCCGCCAAACATCGCCCGCATGCCCAATTGAGCCAGATCGCCGCGACGCTGCGGAGCCAGTGGTCCGATGCCGCCGATTTGAATTCCGATGGCCCCGAAATTAGAAAAGCCACACAATGCGTACGTCAAAATCACTTTGCTGCGCTCGGACAGTGATCCCTCATCAAACGGCGCCAAGTCTGGCCGAATGGCGGTCTCCGACATCTGGTAGTACGCCACAAACTCGTTGATCACCATTTTCTTCCCAAGCAAATCTCCCGACAAGGCGCAGTCGGGTGCTTCAATGCCCATCACCCAAGCCAGCGGGTAGAAAACCATCCCAAACAAAGCCGAAAGAGACCATTGAAGATCAACGTCACCTCCGCCTAAATTGAGCAGGTACTGGACAAGTTCACCAACGCCGCCAAGCAGCGCGTCGAACATGGCGATCATAGCCAAAAACGCGATTAACATCGCAGCAATATTGATGGCCAGTTTCATGCCATCACTGGCACCGATTGCTGCGGCCTCGATCGTATTGGTTGCAAGTTTTTCGGCCCCCGCATCGGTGTGCGAGACATCGACGGGACTATCTACTTCGGGCTGCAAGATTTTGGCGATAACAATGGCCGCGGGCGCTGAAATGATCGACGCCGAAAGAATGTGCCCGGCACTGATACCTTGACTGACAAAAATTGCCATCAGGCTGCCGCTGATCGTAGCGAAACCACCAACCATCAGCGCGTTAAGTTCGCTTCGCGTCATTCCGGCAACGTAGGGTTTGATCACTAAAGGAGCTTCGGTATGCCCCACCAGAACGTTGGCCGCCATCGCGAGGCTCTCTGGCCCCGAGATTCCAAGCGTCTTCTTCATTACCCAAGCCATGCTACGGATCAAGACCTGCATCACGCCAACGTGATACAGCACCGACATCAACGCCGCAAAGAAAATCACTGTTGGCAGAACTCCGAAAGCAAACGTCCTCAGTAGCGCCTGCGGATTGGTGGGATCGTCGGCAGCCAAACCGTTGACGTTAAACATGAAGCCCGCACCTTGTTCGACCCATGCCATGATGGCTTTGAAAAAACCATCGACTGCCGCAAACAAAACACCGTTCTCAAACTGCCCGCCAAAAGTCCAAGAACGTGACTGAAATAGGACGGCTGCAAGAATGGCCTGCAACATTACGCCGGCAAACACTAATCGCCAATTCACCTTCGTCCGGTGGGAGCTGACCGACCACGCCATCGCCAACATAATGAAAATACCAAGAAGGCTGATCAGGTTCAGATGGCTCATGGAGGCTCTTTCTATTGCCGCGAAACTCAAGACGCGTCTTTTATACAGTACATCTACTGGTGAGCAAAACCCGCCGTTGTGCCTCCAATGTTTAAGTCAAAAAAAAGATCCGTTTTATCCAAACTAATCAATCGGTGACAAATCTCATCGATGATGGCAAAAACATAGGCAGAGAAGAGAGGCTCACAAAATCTGGAGTCCTCAATCTCGTGTAACAGCGACCGGCCTAACGCTGGTCAGAAAACAAACGCTGGTCAGTAAAAACGGCATGATGACCGCCAAGATAGCCAGACCGCATCGCGGGGGCTGACCGCGTTGGATATTGATAGGTGCTCGGTACGTGCGTACGTAGTCTCTGTGCCGATGGCAGTCCCGAGTATCCCGACTGGCGCACCGGATAGGAAGTTTGCCGAATCGGGTGAGCGCCAATTGGGGATGCTGAACCAGAAGCTGCTGGGCTGGGTTTGGCTCCGCCAAAATCGACATCGTACTTGCCACTATTTTCCAGGGCCGCACGAGAGACAGCGCGTTGATGAACGTCGCCGGCAATCGAAATGAACTTTTGCTGAACAGGCCGATCGACGCTCAGCTTCTTCCCCATTTCTTGTACGCCATAGCCGTTTTGCTCTGTGGTCTCGTTCAATCGTTGCAGGAATTTCATTGATTCGGCAAAGTTATGGTCTGCCGTTGGACCTACGATCGGCTGGATGGTTCGAACGACAAACCCAGCGGCTGCGTTCTGAATTTTTAGAAAAACGTCCAGCTGACATACCATTTGTCGTTGCTTGTTGATGACGCCCGCAGGTTGACCCGCCAAATTAAGAGCCTGTTTGCGGGGGGCGGTTCTCACCACGATCACGCAACTGGCGTTGAGTGTCTTTCTGAGGACTGGGCCCTCGTACTGACCCTCGCCATAGAAAATATGTGTGTCGCCGCTACCGTAGACCAGTTCCATGTTGCTGGTCGTTCCTGCACCGTCATCGGTTTGAATGTTATAGGGACCAACGCGTTTTGCTTTCATCTCAGTGATGCCCATCAGCTCCCAGATATTTACCACCACCTCGGGATGACGGATCAGGAAATTGAGATATTCAGGGTCGATCTGAATCGCCATTCGAGGCAAGCTGCGATACATGTTTGGCTTATTGACCACGTCAGCGATCTTGGACTTGGTTTCTGCATTAAGCTGACCCCAAGGCAATTCGTTGACGACTTCTTGTCGTAACTTTCGAGAACTTGAACCAGTGGTCAATTCCTCGCCAAACGCGGATGACAAAAGCAGCAGGATCGCCAGAACGACAAGCATTACGCGATGCGGCAACGCAGTAAAGACTACGCGCAGGTAGGACGCGGGTTGCTCGAGCTCTTGCTGAGTCATTCGGTTGAGCGCTTTGACAGTCAAATTGACAACGGTAATCTGGGTTTGCACGGTCGGTTAGCCACCACCGCCGGACGAACCAATCGATGGTCAGATCGCTAATTGCGGGATGTTAATATGTACGGCTTGTAGTGTTTGTTCGGCCATTGCTTCACGCGAAACGAGCCAATTTTTGGCGTTTTGATCGTTTTGCGGAGCATGGTGGAAGGTTGGATTCTGGCCCAATCCAATTGGTGTCCGAAACCTCGCAGATGCGCTTGTTGAGCTGTAAATCTGCTGCCATGGCACCGAAAGCAGGCAGTGCTATCGCGCGCTGCATGCATGTACTGATTCAAGGTAGCCGAAGTCGCCCGACTTTGGATCGCAAGTGAGAGGCGCTTCGCCAATCTCTCGCCAGAGCGAGTGCAATGGCGCACATACCGGACGGCCTGCGCTGTTAACACTTCGAGAGGCGTGGATGACCAATTCGTTTAAGGACAGTTAGCCCACAACGGCCAAGCAGACAGTTAGAAGCCGATCGTGGAGCAATGTGCAACGACTCTCCGAGTCGTTGTTCGCCGAACCGATACGACTCGGAGAATCGTGCTACTGTAGCTTCAAAAGACCACTAGTGGTCTGTCAACATTTAATTTTAGGGTAGCTGGATTCGCCAGAATTCAGTTCAGCAGTATAAAACCGAAGTCTGGCGACTCCGGCTACGATGACACACTCTAACTTCCATCCCTGACAAATCACTAGTATCTGAAGTGGCGAATCTGTTCGCCCTGTTCGCCGATATGCGTCATGGCTTCGATACCTAGATCCAAATGAAGGTCGACCCATTTTGAAGTGACCGCTGCATCAGACGCTTCGGTTTTTACCCCGGCCGGCGTGGTCGGCACGTCAGACACTAGTAACAGCGCCCCTCGTGCGATCGAATTGTGATGCCCGACGATAAACAGAGTGGCCGTTTCCATATCGATTCCAATGCACGTTAGACGGCTGAGCTTTTCGCGGAAAGCATGATCGTGTTCCCAAAGTCTTCGGTTGGTCGTATAGATCACTCCGGTGCGGTATTCGAGATTCCTCTCCAAAAGGCAGTTGGAAACGAATTTGTGCAATTTGAACGACGGTAGCGCGGGAACCTCCGGCGGCATGTAATCCATGCTGGTCCCTTCCCCTCGAATTGCGGCGATCGGTAGAATAAAATTTCCGATCTCGGTAGTGTCCTTGAGCCCACCGCACTTTCCCAAAAACAAAACGCCTTTGGGACAGACCGCCGACAGCAAATCCATAATTGTCGCGGCGTTTGGAGAACCGATTCCAAAATTGATGATCGTCAGCCCATCGTCATTGGTCGCGGCTTGCATAGGGCGGCTTTGACCGTAGATCTTACAGTTAAACCGTTGAGCAAACTGATCGACGTAGTTGTTGAAATTGGTCAGCAAAATATAATTGCCAAACTCTTCAACCGGCATTCCCGTGTACCGCGGCAACCAACCTCTAGCTATTTTTAAACGATCGTATTCCGGAGACGTCATACTAGGATCCTTGATTTGACACTTGTTCAGCGCGTCGAGTGATTGTCGTCCATCTTTAATTCTTCGGGCAAACGAGAGATCCAACTGTCATCGTTCTCGTATTTCAGTTCAATCAGCGTTTCGCCAGCGATTTTATGGAATAGCTCGCCATCACGGCGAGTGAAATGCGATTTCCAATCTCCCGAAATTCCTTTGCGTGCCTTTGCGGTGGGGTTGGAAGAGTCGCCTTCAGTGCGACCGGCGACGTCTTTAAATCGCGTAGCCTCAGTTGCTGCGATCGCGGCGGCACTGTCAGCCGTCGCATCTTGGGTTCTCACCGCTCGAAAGACAATATTCAGCTGCCCGGAAAGATCGGTTTTCATCGCTTCGTAGGAGATCCGTGCGTCAGCAGGAACTTGCTGGAAAGCGTCAATCGTTTCCTTCCAATTGTTCGCCCATTTCTCGATGACCGCATCGTCAAAGAACCGCTTGAGGACGATCGGTCGTTTTTCGACAAAGTAAGCGTACCGCGTACTGCCGTGAGCATCCTTTAACAGCCAGTCATAGGTGCCGCTGGTCAACACGTCGCGTCCATCACGCACCAGTTGCACAATCTTTGACTCGGGAAATAATTTTCGGATGCGTTTGACTACCATCGCCGACGTCCCCGGATAGGGCGTGATCTTGTCGACCACGATACGTTTGTTCGTTCGGTTTTGCGCAAATGAAACTAAGAAGTTGACGAATGATCTTTCAAACACATCCATGAACTGTTTTCGGTCCATCCCCATTTTCTCGAAGAAATAGTGAACCGAAAACGATTTAGCGTATTTGTCGAACGTGATGCGCGGCGAAGAAGAGCCGTTGTTGTCTTTCCAAATTTCGCAGAAATCTCCAAACAGTCGGTGCTCGGTCGCGAAAATATCAGAGTGCTCGTTAAGTGCGTTTGTCAGCCACGTGGATCCACTACGTGGTGCACTGATCACAAAATGAATTTCGGGCTGAGCCATATGAGAAATCGTAGGGGTGTTTTAGCTTGGTTTGGTTTCCTATCTATTTCCGCGAGCCAAAGCCTCTTCGGCTTTCTGGATATAGATCGGATCCTTGGTCCCTTCGAAGGCGCGTTGGTAAGTAATGCTTAACGCCGCCATGTTGAAGGTGTCTTCCGGTTCAAGCTCAACGGCGCGTTCGGCATGAGAGACAGATTTTTCGTAGTCTTCTGTTTTGTTGTACAGCACTGACAACGCCAAGTGAGCGCGAGCAAAGGTCTCGTCGATCTCTAAAGCTTC
>CALHPU010000072.1 GCA_938036435.1 uncultured Pirellulaceae bacterium
GCAACGAAGTAAACGCGCTGCGGATCGGTAATCCGCATGACTCCCAGCTCTTTTTCCAAGTCTCGGATTTCGCTAGCCACGGACTGGTTTTTCATGGTGTGTTTGATTGCTGCGACGAATCCAGCGATCAAAGCAATCCAAACCACAGCCGCGCACGCAATACTGAAGATCTTTCGACGAGGCGTTGGTGAGTGATCGGAAGTTTCCGACATTAAATTGGCCTCTAAGCGATCAGTTAACTGATGTGAAAAACAATAGTATTTCAGAGGGAGCTTTGGTGCTTGAGTCGACTGACCAATAGAATTGCCACGCAGGTCGGCGCGTGCGAAATTAATCCCGTTTCAACCGCCTCGACGGCTTCATCCAATGGCAGAACGACTGTTTCAATCGTCTCGGTTCCCTCGAGCGCCTTGGGCACCGGCGATAACTCGGTGGCCAAATACAAGCGCGTTGGCGATTCCATGATGGTCGTAAACGGATCGACTGTCATTAGGTATTGCCACTGGCCTGCGTGCAAGCCAAGCTCCTCTTGCAGTTCGCGCTGCGCGCACAGCAGTGGATCCTCGCCCGGTTCTATTCCCCCGCTGACAGCCTCGAGTGACTGGCGCCCGACGGCGTAGTGGAACTCGCGCGTCAGATGTAGACGCTGCTGAGTATCCATGGCAATCACGCATACTCCGGGCTTAATCTGAACAACAACGTGTTGGCCGTCGTTTCCATCGGGCCGAATCACTTGATCGACGTGTAATGCGACGTAAGGGTCTTGGTATACCTGATTGGTTTCCTTTATCGTCCAAGGGCCGTGTTTTCGCATTGGCTTATGTGTTGAGTAATGTGTTGCGTTATGGACAGAGATTTGAACGTTAGTGATAGCAGTAGTTTAGGGCAGCCATTACCGAAGGAGCAAGAAAAAACTGGACACGCTTTGGCAGCAGCGTTATCTTTTCTAGGTGACGACTCTGGATCATTCTAACAGGGGGAGAGTTAAGATGAGTACATGGCTGACTGAAAAGGAATATCGGCAGAGCGGTGCAATCGCAGCGGGGATGACCATCAACGCTGCTTTCATGGACGAGATCAAAACGGATTTTGATTTTCGTAGCACGCTCAATCGATCTTACTATTGGATTAACCAAAAACCTGACGCATCGCCGCGACTGGTGGTCCAGTGGCTGTGCGAACTGCGGGACCAGTTGGAAACGTATTTTGCTTTAGAAGAGTTCTATGGCTACTTTCCGCAGGAATCGATCGACAATCCGATCGTCAACCGTAAGGCGCAGGCGAAAACGCTTGAGCATCAAACGCTCTATCTGGATCTGAGTCGGGTGATCGATTTAGCGGAGCAGATCGTCTACCGGGAATCAGCCGACAACGTCAATTTGGACACCGTGAGGTCGGAGTTTGAAAAGTTTTGTATCGCGTTGGCGCATCATGAGCAGGACGAGATGGAACTGATCATGCAACTTTGCAACCAAGACATCGGCGTTGGCGATTGAGATTGACTGTCCCATCGGGTGCCCTAGCAGAAGTATTTTCGATGTTTACGCTCAGGTTGCCTCTTTGTCGGTTTTGGCGCGGCATCTTTGACAGTAAAACCAGAGTGGGCAGGTGATTGTCCGAGCAAGTTAGATCCTGATTCCAATTCTATTGACGCTTTTTCAAAATCTCGATGCCTGATTTTCCGCCTTCGACCCAAGAACTGTTTGAAACTTTCGACGATCTCCAAGAGTGGGATGAACGGTACGACTTTATCATCGATCTTGGCCGTGAGTTACCCACGATGCCGAGCGAATTTCAATCGCAGGACTATATCGTCGAAGGCTGCATGAGTACCGTTTGGATGAAGGCCGATGCTGCCGACAAAGATTCGGTAATGACCATTTTGGCCGATAGCGATTCGATCATCGTCAAAGGTCTGATTGTTTTGCTGCTGTCTTTCTACCACGGCAAAACCGCTGGCGAGATTGCCCAAAGTGATGTTTCTGACTATCTGAAGAAACTAGGGCTCAATCAACATCTTAGCCCGCAACGCCGCAACGGATTATTCTCGATGATCAAGCGTTTGAAGACGGTTGCGGCGTCAATCTAGATGGAGCACCATACGCTGTTGCTCGAATCGTCTTTTGCTCCGCCGAACAACGCCTCTTTCGCGAAGCCATAGGCGACCATGAGCGTATTGAAGGGTTTTAGCTGAGCGATCCCGTTTCTGTTTCGGCGCGGCGTTTAGGTGTTGTCGATACGGCCTGCGAAACTACCGCGTTAGGATCGACTTCGCTGTTTTCTGTCAACGCTGCTTTTTGCGGCTGAGCAGCGGTCTCTCGCCGTTTGGAAAAACGCATCATGCGGCCAATACGATCAACTGTTCGGCGTGGCGAAAGCAGGGCAGCGAAGCCCAGCCGTACAGCGCCAGCAATCTTTCTTCCACCGCATTGATCGGCGACAGCAATACGATATTGCGCCAGCGCAAAACTACGTGCACGTTCGGCAAGTCGATGGAATAACGGTGCGTTGTCGAGCGACTCAACAAATGCTTCGTAAGAAATCGCCGACATATCAGCCTGCCGCCGTCGCGCGAGTTCGGCAGCGTAGGCGATCGACCGTTGCATGCGTAACATGTCGGTTCCGTTGAGGGATCCCGCATGAACGCGATAGTGAACTAGCACTTCGTCAAGATTCGCGAGACGCGAGATCTCTCCCATGCGCAGCATCATGTCCCAGTCGTCGATCAACCTCAGTGACCAGTAACCGCCAATCGATTTCAACCGATTCGCATCGATCATGACGGAGCTATGTGCCAGCCCGTGTTTGCAACTCATCATGTCAGAAAATAGCTCTTGATGAGTGCAGGGCAGTGCGAGCGACTTCCCGTGACCTGCGCTGCCTACAGGGACAACCTGAGTGCCAAGAATCCCCACGTCTGGATTCTGTTTCATGAACGACAGCTGTTTGGACAGCCGGGTGGGCAACGAAATATCGTCAGCGTCCATTCGAGCGACGAAGTGAGTGTCGATATTTTCGAGGCCGAGATTTGCGGCCGCTGCCGTTCCGCCGTTATCTTGACGAATGATTCGAACACGCGGATCGGCAATTGAATCGAGGTAGTCCGAGGTACCGTCTGTTGAACCATCATCCACGATAACGAATTCGAAATCGCAGAGTGTCTGGCACAAAATTGAATCGACGGCTTCAGCGAGATAAGGCATCCCGTTGAATACAGTCATCAAAACGGTAACTTCGGTCATGAACTTTTTAGGCGGAAGGAAAGCTGAAGAGCCGTTACGAGGCGTGTTAGGAACAGACAGACGATCCTCCATTGTATTTTGGGCCGCGCCCATGAGGATGCTGAATCTGACAAAATATTCAATTCAGCAAACGTTTGAATCTCGATCTCACCCTTATAATAACCTAATGAAGATCTTTCCGTGACAAATGGCACAACCACAATCGACCAGATGTAGTCAATAGGCCGCTTCACAGCGTTTCAGGCTGTCATACAGAGGGGCTGATCAAAAGTATGTACGGTAGCTCACCAAAACCCCTAAAACGAAAGCGGTAGTTCGAGAAAGCCCCTTTTGAACTAGCGGCTGTGATACAGCCACGGTTGCTCACCATCTTGGGCAAATTCCGCCTCGGCCGTTTGCCGCATCTGTGGCTCCTGTGCCGACGGTGCAGAAACGCTCACTCTAGGATAGCGGCCCATCTGCTGTGTTTGCTTCATGACTTCCATTGCGAGGCTGCGATAGTCCTGAGCTCCGTTAGAATCTTCTGCATACTGAAAGATCGATTGACCGTAGCTGGGGGCTTCGGCTAGGCGAATATTGCGGCGAATGCGCGTGTCAAAACTAGTCACTTCAGCCCACATTGAATCGGTGCCGCGATGTTGTTCGAAAAAGTATTCGACATCGCCGACGATTTCGTTGGCCAGCCGCGTTCCGGTATCAAACAAGCAATAGATCAAACTGGTTAGCCGCAAATTGGAATTCAGCCGGCGAGCAACCAGCTCGATCGTCCGCAGCAATTTGCTCAACCCGTGTAGAGCCAAAAAATGCGGCTGCAGCGGAAGGAAGATTTCATCTGCGGTCGTCAACGCGTTGAGGGTAAGTACTCCCAGCGACGGTGGACAATCGAAAATGATGTAGTCAAAATCCTGCTGCATCTCGTTCATTTTGTCGCGCAGAATAATTTCGCGCCCAACGGCACCGGAGAGTTCCATTTCAGCCGCTGCCAGATCAATGTGCGACGGAGATAACCAGAGGTTGTCATCGACCTGATGGCAGACATCACTCATGCGTGTTTGGTCAGTCAGCACATCGTAGACGGACAGATATTCTTCTTGCATGCCGAAGCCCAAGTGCAATGATGCGTGGGCTTGTGGATCGAGATCGATCAGCCAAACACGTTTTCCCTGTTCGGCCAATGCAGCGCTAAGATTGACAGCCGAGGTCGTTTTGCCAACGCCTCCTTTTTGATTGATAACAGCGATCTTGCGCATGGTGGAAACTCCATTTTCCGATGTTCAAATTGCTGGATCGCGCGCATGCGAACCGTTGCCTGTGCACGTATTATATGGCAGAACCCATTTTTCCACCTAGAGAGATTCACCGCGTGTTTTGCCGAGTTGATTTTCTTTCAACGCACTTCTCCAGTGAATGTCTCGTAAATTTGCCGACGTCTCCTTGGCTTTGTTGGCGCGGAAAAATCTCGCGCCAAGGCGCTACGATTCGAGAGCGGCCTTTGCGGCCTTTGCGAGAGACATTTTAACGGTAAACAAGCCGGCCAGTGGACAAAGAGCGATGGAAGTTTGCAGCTTCATGCCTATTGTCTCAATTCTATGATTTCGTCGATCGAGCCGTAGACTTGTCCGTTGTATTCGATCAGATTTAGCCCCTCTATTTGAGACAGGTGCTTAAGCCCTCCGCGCGTGATGGGTGTATCGTTCAAACCGATGCCTTGGAGTCTGTTTAGCGTTGCAATCTTTTTTAGATCGTCATCGCGAACGTCGCAGCCGCTCAACTGAATCTCTTCTATGTTGGGTATGTCGTTTACCAGATCCAACAAATCAGAAGAGAAATCTTTTGGAGTGAAGGAAATTGCAAAGATCATTGAGTCAGCCGTGCGGCGCTTCATTTTGGCTCCGCGATCGATTAACTCAAAAGTCGCCGTTCGATCATCGCAGCCAATTCCACGAACACCAGAATCGTCCGCAAAAAATTTAGTGCGTGAAATCTCCTGAAGTTGCCGGCGGTCGTCCATTTGATAGTAGTGACTCTCAAGCCACGGACGTATCTCATGGATGTGTAACTTTTCCCCAGGCGCTGCCGTCAAGCGGAAGTAATCGCGAAAAGCGCTGGGCTCGTGAGGAAATGGAACACGAACTACTTCCCAACCCAACAATTGATCAACCGTTCCATCGACCTTTGAAATGCTCGCCAGTGGTAGTCCACCAGAATAAAGCACGTGTGCAAAACAGTGGCGAACATGCCCGGTGTAAAAACCTGCCGGCAGAATCAACAGCGCCGCGACAGCATACCAACCAATCCAACGAGCCCCCGATGGTGTTGCAGGTGAAGGGATCTTTAGAACGCCTTTCCAAGGCCCGTCACTTGCTGCCTCGGCATGGAGCATCAACCACGTCCCTACGATCGCCGTGCACACGTTCCAAGGTATCACGCTAAAGTTGTACTGAATGAACATCATGAACCCGGCGATTCCAAGATGGAGCAGCAAACATGTGATCGCAGCGATGCGTGGGCGAAAGATAGCCAAAACGCCTTGAGCGATTTCGCTGATCGTGATAATCAGCGCGAACCAGTAACACCACTGAAGTGGTTCGGAAACACCAGCCTGTTGCATCAGTTCAAAAGCGTTGCCTTGATACCACTCTGACGAAATGGCCTTGTGAATTCCCGCCCATAACCACAGCGCGACCAACGCCCACACGCAGAACTGTTTTGCTCGGTCGAAAACACAGGCAATCGACAAAACAGCCACCCAAAGAACCTGAGGTTGGCAGCGTGTCTGGTCCGAAACAATGGCCAGCAGCAGTACGCCAAGATGAATCGTCAAACCAAAACGTCTAGGCGAGGTCAACATCGCAACCAGACTGACGACTATCAAAATGCCAAACGGGATTTGCGGAAGTGCGGTGATCCAAGGCACGTTGACGGGCGATTGGCGGATTTCCCACAGCGGCCAAGTGATTAGCACCGTTGCCAGTTGAGTAACGACGCAGACGACTAAGAAACAATAGTTTCCATAGCCGATCTGCCCTGCTGCCCATGTTGAGGCGCGTTTTTCTCTCTGGCCGTTGTCAGTGGATCGTGTTTTTGTTCTTTTGTTTTTCGTCATGGCAGCTGCTGGCGAGTCTACCAAAACCTTGCGTGGTTGTCAGTTTCAACCGATGATAGAGTGCTTCAGTCGATCGAGCTCTATCGTATTTCTGTAAAGAGAAGCGTTTGTTTTGGTACATCCTGATCTTTTACGTCTTGGCAATCGCGGCTGTGATGACGATCTACGACCTGCTGTAAAAGCGCGGGTGTTGAGCATCCGGCATTTGTGACGCCAGAGATGTTTGAAATTTTGGGCGAGAACTACCAGACATTGTCACTAAATGAGTGTTTCGATCTGGAAGGGACAGCTACGTGTCCTTCGGAAACGGATTGTCATACCGTGGTCGAGTTAATGGGATGAGCTGAAGTTGAGTTGTTTTCATGATTTAACGTCGAGTAACAGATGACAGAGCCGAGTGAAAATTCGAACGAGGACACTTTGGATCTATGGTCGCTGCTGGATCAGCAGTCGGTGGATACGACGTTGTCGTTGCCCGAGGAAGTTCAATTGGCGATCGCCGTAGCCCGTCATCTGCAGACCCGCGCCAACGTGCTGCAGACTCCGCAAGAGCGTCGACAGCAGGCCGAGTTGGATCGGATGATTCAAAGCCCCAAGGACAAAATCACGATGATCCAGATGACCGATCAGGCGTTTCGCGCGCGAACTCCTAATCGAGCCGTTGATCAATTGGTCCATATTTTGGACGTTCAAGGGGTCCCGCGTTTCTTCACGCCGTTTGATCGCGCATTGTTGATGGGGTTTCAATCTTTCGGCTCGTATCTGCCGGGCGTGGCGGTGCCAATGGTCAAGGAAAAGATGCAGCAGGAAACGGCAAACGTCATTCTGCCAGCGGAAGCCGAATTACTTGCCGAACATCTGCAAGCGCGTCGCGATGCGGGCATTCGTATGAATGTGAACTTTTTGGGAGAGGCGCTGTTAGGCGAGCAAGATGCGCACGCGCGTTTACAAAAGTATCTGCAAGCGATGCAGAACCCGAACATCGAGGTCATCTCGGTCAAGATATCAACGATCTATTCTCAGATCTCTTCGTTGGCTTTTGAGCATACGTTAGACATTTTGTGCGATCGTCTTGAGTTACTTTATAGGGCAAGTGCGAAATCAACATTTACGCGCTCCGACGGCACGGTCGTTCCCAAGTTTGTCTATCTGGATATGGAAGAGTATCGCGATATGCGATTAACTTCCGAAGCGTTTCGCCGAACTCTCAGTCGCCCGGGGCTCGAAAATGTCCATGCGGGAATTGTCTTACAAGCTTACATTCCCGATTCCTTCGCAATGCAGAAAACGCTGACGAAATGGGCGCAAACGCGAGTTGAATCCGGCGGCGCTCCAATCACCGTAAGGATCGTCAAAGGTGCCAATATGGAGATGGAGCGATTTGAAGCCGCGCTACACAATTGGCCGGCAGCCCCGTACCAAAACAAGCTGGAGACCGACGCAAACTATCGACGCATGGTGACTTGGGGATTGCAGCCAAAAAATATTTCAGCCGTGCGGTTGGGAATCGCTTCGCATAATTTGTTCGAAGTCGCCTACGGTTTGGTAAAAGCCGCCAAGCTAAACGCGTTGGATAAAATCCAATTTGAAATGCTTGAGGGAATGGCAAACCACCAGCGACGTGCATTGCAGGAGTTGGTCAGTGACTTGCTGCTTTATGCGCCAGCCTGTCGCAAAGAAGAATTCATTCATGCCATAGGCTACCTCGTGCGGCGGTTAGACGAAAACACGGGCCCCAGTAACTTCTTGCGGCATGCGTTTCGATTGGAGGTCGGTTCGTCCGACTGGCAAGAACTGGAATCTCAGTTTTGCCAAGCGTTTGAAGAAATGCCAACGTTATCGCAATCGCCACGCCGCAACCAAGATCGTCGTGAAGAGCCTGTTTCGCCGATGGATTCCAATACGCGGTGGCAAGAATTCAAGAATGAATCAGACACTGATTTTTCCATGCCTGAGAACGTGCAATGGGCTCGGTCGATTCTCTCAAAATGGAAAGATCGACATTCGGATCAGGCGACTGACATCCCGCTGGTTGTGGCGGGACAACTGGTTACCGAAGCACGAATCCAAAAAGACAGCCACGATCCATCGCGTCCAGATGTAGTTGTGGCGCGCTACCGACAGGCCAATGGCGAGGACATCCATCGGGCTGTCATGTGTGCAAAATCGGACCAAGACGGTTGGCGATCGCGCTCGGTCTCTGATCGCCGACGCGTGCTAACAAAGGTGGCTCAATTGATTCGTGAGCGTCGTGGTGAACTTATGGGCGCTGCAGTGGCCGACGGTGGTAAGACACTGCTACAGTCGGACCCGGAAGTTAGCGAGGCGATCGATTTTGTCGAATTCTATGCTCAAACGGCCGAGTACTTCGAACAACTTGCGGGCATTACGACAACTGGACGAGGCGTAGTGGTAGTTGTTTCACCGTGGAATTTCCCGATCGCGATTCCCTGCGGTGGAATCGCGGCGGCTTTGGCGGCAGGTAATACGGTAATACTAAAACCCGCTTCGGATACTGTGTTGGTGGCGCATGAGTTGTGCAAATGTTTCTGGGACGCTGGCGTATCGACCCAAACGTTGCAGTTGATTCCATGTTCGGGGTCTAGCGAAGGTCAGCAATTGGCCGCCCACGCCGATGTTGATACCGTGATTCTCACTGGCGGCACCGAGACTGCATTTTCCATGCTTGGGCATCGCGTCGATATGCGTTTGCTGGCCGAAACCGGTGGAAAGAATGCCACGATCGTTACGGCGCTGGCCGACCGAGACCAAGCCATAAAAAACGTAATTCATTCCGCATTTAGTCACTCTGGGCAAAAATGCTCGGCAACTTCGTTACTGATACTCGAAGGCGAGGTCTACCAAGATGCTCAGTTCAAGAAAACTTTGTGTGACGCAGTTAAAAGTATGAAGGTTGGTTCTGCTTGGGATTTGGAAACTAAAATTGGACCATTGATTCGACCGCCCAGTGGAGATCTCGAAAGCGCTTTGAAAGAATTGGAGAAAGGTGAGTCTTGGGCCGTTATGCCGTCGCCGGATCCCGACAACCGGCAGCTCTATTCACCAGCGGTGAAGTGGGGAGTGACGCCCAACAGTTTCACTCACTGTACCGAATTTTTTGGCCCAGTGCTCGCCGTGATGCGCGCCGACAATTTGCGGCATGCGATCGATATGGTCAATCAGAGTGGCTACGGATTGACGTCCGGGTTGGAGAGCCTTGATGAGCGCGAGCAAGAAATCTGGAAAGATCAAATTCGCGCTGGCAATCTTTACATCAATCGCGGTACCACGGGAGCGGTTGTGCTGCGGCAACCTTTTGGTGGGATGGGCAAATCCGCCTTCGGACCGGGTATCAAAGCTGGCGGTCCCAACTATGTCGCTCAATTAATGCAGTTTGAGGACACCGGTTCGCCGGAGGGAATTAGCGAACAGACTGTTGAATCGATTAACGATCCCTTGCTGAGTGATTTGCTCAAACGACTTCAGCACGATCAGACAGATATATTTTCACCTGACGAATATCAGCGCGTCGAATTGGCCGCGCGAAGCTACACATGGCAGTACGCTCAAGAGTTTGGTCAGCAGCATGATCACATGCGGCTGGTTGGCCAAGACAACTTCCGTCGCTATTTGCCAGTGCGTGAACTGCGTATTCGAATCGATGCGGTTGACTCAACGATAGATATCCTCCTGCGCGTGGTGGCAGCCCGGTCGGTAGGTTGCCGCGTCACGTTGAGCTACCAACGGGCCATTGATCCAGCATCAGCCGCGGCGATGTGTTTGCAATGGTTGGACGAAGCCACCGAATTATGGGCGGCAGCGATTGAGTTTGTCGAAGAATCAGATGAAGATCTCGCTAGGGCTATCGAGAGCGGCTGGGCGCGGCGAATCCGATATGCTCATGTCGATCGCGTCCCAGAGATCGTTCGCAAGGCGGCGAATCTAAATGATAGCTATGTTGCGGACGAACCTGTCCTTACCGAAGGGCGCGTTGAATTGCTTTGGTACTTGGAGGAGCAGAGTATTAGCGATAACTATCACCGTTATGGCAATTTGGGCGATCGAATCGACGAACAACGGGCACCGGTAATCTAGCCGATGCACCTCACGCCAAGCGATTCGCTAGCACATCGTTGCCGGTTTATGATGTCAAGAGATATCTGCATTGTCAGCTACCGGCGTAATCTTTACAAAGCAGTTTGAGAAAAGCTCAACCCAAACAAACTAAAACAAATATCCACTGCCAATTCATCACGGATTCGATTTCGTTGGCATTGAGAACCATTCGATTTCGTCAGGGAGGACGAGTTATGAAATCTTTAGTATTGAAAACAGTTTTGGTGGCAGTGGTTGCCGCCGCAACGTTGACCGGAACGGCCTCCGCTCAAGAGAAATCTGGAATTGTCGCCGTGCTGGACGTTGCCAAGGTCTTCAAGCAGAACCGCAGTTTTGAATCGCGGATGCAGTCCATTAAATCGACGGCGGATCAGCTCAAAGCGGAGATCCAGCAAAAGCAAGAGGCCATCAAACAAGAAGCTCAAGGCTTGAAAGAATTTGAAGTTGGTTCTCCAGAGCGAAACCAAATGGAAGCGACTCTTGAGCAAAAGCAGGCTGGTTTGCGAACCGAGGCGCGGCAAGCGGAAATGGATCTGCTAAGCAAGGAAGCCAAAGTTTACTTTGAAACCTACCAGCAGATGCAGTCCGTTCTGAAGTCACTTTCGGCTCAGCACGGTATCTCATTGGTGCTGCGTTTTGACAGCGAAGAAATCGATCCAACAAATCGCGGCGAAGTGATCAAAGGCGTCAATCGCGCGATCGTCTACCAAGAAAAATTGGATCTGACCACCATGGTGATCAGCCAGATGTCCAGCGATACTGCAAATGCAGGTGCAACGACCACTCGCTAGAGACGTCGCATCCAAATGAATTTTTCCAAAACAGAGCTGGTCCCTAACGGGCGGGCTCTGTTTTTTTGTGGCGCTCTTGCAGCCCAAGAACTTTAAAGCGGGCTACAATGAATGCACGCGTTGCGTTTGCTTTATGATGACTTGTGCCAAAGATTGATCGAACGAACATGAATATTCTGGTTGTTGAAGACGCGCTGGTTAACCGTTTGGCTCCAGCATCGACAGCGCGTCCCGCTTGGGCGATCACTTGCGGAAGCTACCGCTTGATCGATTGGCTAAGTCGCATCGATGGAAACTTGGTCGCGCATGTAAGACCGTTTCTTGCTCAAATCGTTGCAGCAGATTTTCCACAGTTGGCTTCCGAAATTGATTCCAACGCCGAAACAACGCTGGTCGTAAACGCGCGTTTAGCACCGACGTTTTCAAATTTTGCCAAACTAAACGAATTTGCAAAAACGTATGGCCAGTCAGCGCCTCAAGCCCACGCTGGCCAAGCCGTCATCGCGATAAAAACTGAGACGCTGTTTAGGGTAGCCAAAGAGGCTGGTTCAACCGTCGGTGAGTATGCTGCTAAATTGTTTACATTGACAGAGGCTGGTCTGCCGGATACGTCCTTTCAAATGCTCGACAATCCGCATGATATTGTGGACGCACACATGCAGTGTTGTGTCGAGAATCTAGAATTTCGTCTAACTAGTGGCGAGTATCAACAACTGGCGGATGGCGTATACCTATCGAAAAAGTCGCCAGCGACGATTCCAGACAGCACCGTGTTTGATTGTAGTGAGGGGCCAGTCGTGATCGACACCGGCTGTAAGATCGGTCCGTTCACTTACTTTCGCGGTCCAGTGTACGTCGGGCCGGGTTCCAAAATCAGCGAGCACAGTTCGGTTAAAGATGCCGTCTCCATCGGCCATACGTGCAAAATGGGTGGCGAGATTGAAGGCGTCGTGGTCGAGCCCTACAGCAATAAACAGCATTACGGATTTCTCGGCCACAGTTACCTTGGTAGCTGGATCAATTTGGGTGCGGGCACGTGCAACAGCGATCTCAAAAACACTTATGGCACAGTCAACATGCGCTCTCTGAAGGAGCAAGAAAAGATTGCTACCGGGATGCAGTTTGTAGGATGCTTGATTGGCGACTACGCGAAAACAGCAATCAACACCAGCATCTTCACAGGCAAGTTGATCGGTGTTGGCAGTATGGTGTACGGTATGGCGACGACCAATGTACCGTCGTTTGTAAATTACGCTCGATCGATCGGGCAGATGGGTTTGCTGCCGCCGGAAGTCATCGTGACGACGCAGGGGCGTATGTTTGGTCGTCGAAAAGTTCAGCAGCGCCAATGCGATTGCCAGCTGATCCATGACATGTTCCAAATGACCGATGACCAACGTCCCGATGGACTCACGACTGATCAGCTGGAGTTTTAGGCTTTGGTACTGACTACAGTTCCGTTTCAGCTTGAATTCGGGATCGTTCGGAGTGGCGTAAGCTTCCAGCTTGCGTGCTCTTTGAGATGATTAGTGGCGTAGGCTTGCGTGCTCTATAAGGCGGTAAGAAGGCAAGCAGGATGCTTACCCCACTTTGAAGTTGGAACACATCTCAAGCAAGCCGGCTTAGTTACACGGTAAAAAATCCTTTCCAGAGTCAATTTGCCGCTTCTTCGCCCTGTTGAATCCGGGTTCGCGCATTAAACTAGAGGGGTTGCCCTCTATTGGGTTGATCTAACATCGATTGGAATCCTGTTGTATGTCCCTTCAAGACTTTTTTAAACAAGACAAACTTACCATTTCTTTTGAGCTGTTCCCGCCCAAAACCGAAGCCGGCGAAAACAGCTTGTACGAGCACGTCGCTCGACTGATGGAGTTTTCGCCTGAGTTTATTACCTGTACCTACGGGGCTGGCGGATCCACGCGCGGTAAAACGCTAGAGATTATCGAGAAAGTCAAAAGCCAATTTAATGTGCCAGTTGCCTCGCACTTAACCCTTGTCGGCAGCAGCAAAGATGACTTGCGTGGATATCTACAAAAGGCAGCCGACCAAGGCGTCGATTATATTGTAGCGCTACGCGGAGACCCGCCCAAAGGCGAAACTGCATTCACTCAAGCCGAAGGTGGATTGCAATACGCCAACGAATTGGTCGAGTTGATTCGCGCTGAGTTTTCGGATTTCGGCGTGTTGGTCGCAGGTTACCCCGAAACTCACAAAGATGCCGTCAGCCCGGAGATTGATCTGGACAATCTAAAGCGCAAGGTCGACGCTGGTTCGGATGCTGTCGTCACGCAGTTGTTTTACGACAACGAAGATTTCTATCGCTTTCGGGATAAATGCAGGGCGCGAAAAATCGACGTACCGATCGTTCCCGGGTTGTTGCCAGTAACCAGCCTCAAGCAAATTGAAAAAATCACCTCAATGTGTGGGGCGAAACTGCCCGCAAAGTTCACCGAAGCACTTTCCAGAAGTGATGATGTCGAGGATCAATATAAGGCTGGTATTGAATTGGCGATCGAACAGACAACCGATTTGATCAGTCGCGGCGTTGAAGGAGTCCACTTTTACGTGTTGAACAAATCTGAAGCGACCTGCGATATTCTCGATGCGATCAATATGAAATCCGTTTCTTGATTCAACGATGGGAGCCATTCTTTGTTTCCTCTTTCACCTAGATCTAATTCTTCTATCGAGATGATCGTTCGTTTGCGATGGCTCTTGCCGTGCTTGTTTGCCATCACAGTGGCGTTGCCACATTTCTGTTTCTCCCAAGCCAATCCCGCCCAAGCCAATCCCGCCCAAGGGTTAAGCAACGGTTCGTCCGATAGTGGTGGCAACAGAATCTTTGAAAGCGTCTTCAAGGAGTTGACGCAAATGATCCCGGGAAAGATCCAGCCGGGTTCACAACTCGATGCGTCGCTGAAAGAAGTGGCGAAGTTGTTTTCCAATCGCAAACTAAAAGAGGCTCAGAATGCTTTAGAGGAACTTGAATCGGCCGATAGCAGCATGCCACCGACAAAGCTGTTGTTGGCCGCGATGGCTTATGCTGTAGGAGACAGTAATTCCGGCAAACGGTTGTTGGAAGCCGCTGCTATTTCCAACGGCGACTATCCCGATGTTTACTTCTCATTCGCAAGACTGGCTCTGGGGCAGAACCGAATTACCGATGCCGATGCTCTAGCCGACAAAGCGCTGTTGGCGATTCAGAGTAGCGATGGTGTGTTTACCTCGGAGCAAATAGATCATTTCAAGCGTCGTTACTATGACGCCAAATATCAAGTGGCCAAAGGACGCGGCAAAATGGACGATGCCAAAGCGGCCGTCGCCCAGTTAGCAGCAATCGCGCCCCAAGAACCGCAAACATTGGTCGCCAGAGCGGAGGTTGCATTCGAAGCCAATGAAATGGACAACGCGCTTGGTTTCCTCAGAGAGGCAGAGCAACAGCAAACAGGTAACAGTTTTCGGCCAGCCGAGGTTACCCTTGCATCGTGGTTGCAATCTAAAGGGAAGATCGCTGAGGCGGGTGATTTTCTAAAACGAGCTGCCAGTGAACGTAAGGGTGATGCGCAGATCCAATTTGCTCTCGCGCAGTGGTTGATCAACCAAGAAGATTTTCCTGCTACGTTGTCGGCGATCAAGGCGCTCGAAGAGATCAAGGGCGACACCAACGCGTCGCGCGAATTGCGCGGTAAAGTCGCTTTTGCTCAAGGTGCTTATGCGATTGCGGAAAACCACTTCAAACGTCTTGCATCGGACAACCCATCCAATTTTGACTACGCCAATTTATACGCGTTGTCATTGGCACACAGTCCGGCAAAGGAGAAACAGGATCTAGCCGTCAATTTGGCTCGGCAAGTGGCTCAGGCCAGATCGAGCAGTGTGAGCGCCGTTAGTTCGCTGGCTTACGTGCTGATGAAGACTGATCAGTTGGATGCAGCGAAGGCCATTTTGGGCAAGGTCGCAAAGCAACCTAATCTCAATGCGGAAGTCACCTTTATTCTTTGCTACATGCTGTCCGAGACCGGGCAGGCTGAACAAGCGAAACCGATCTTGGAAAAGATCATAGAGTCCAAGGGGCTATTTCTGTTCCGCACTGAGGCAAAGAAGCTCTTGAAGATGAGCCTTCAGTCTTCCGGTGGGTTGCCTTCGCCAAATCGGTAGTCGCCTAAATCAGGGATAATCTAGGAGCGATTTGCGTCTGGCGATTAAATGCAACGGTGAACGCCGGGGTTCAAACGATCAACTTTGATTTGACTTCTGATGCGGTTACGGGACCTTTGAATTAGTAGCTTTCTTTTGCCACTTGACCTGAGTATCGCTTCTAGTGGCTTAAGCTCAATGGCACTCAGTTTAAAAACTGAGGCCCCAATTGTGCCACTCTCCCTTTGGGAGAGTCGCCGTCTAAGCGGCGGAGAGGGCTTTTGTTAGCCAAAGAGATATCGCGATTTAGCTTTAAAAAGAAAGCCTTCCCCGTCGGCGAGCCTCCGACCCTCCCGAAGGGGGCTTTTTCCAGGTTTTAGTTGCTGCCTTGGAAATCGTAGCGGGATTCGCCAGAATACCAACCGGCTCTTCTTAAAGGAATTCTGGCGAATCCACTACATCTATTGGAGATGCCCAATTCATTAAGAACCTCTTGCCACAACGTTCTGGGAAGAACCCCCGCAGGGAGGGTGACATTCTTGATTTTGTTTGCCTAAAACTCGCTGAGCTGAAAATCTCAAGTTAGTGCCATTGGGCGTAAGCTTCCAGCTTGCGAATCCTGCGCTATGCAATAGTGGCAAGCAAGATGCTAACCCCACTTACTTCAACGGCCAATCTACCAACCGAACGATTGTTGAACTGCACCCGAGATGGCTCCAGTTTGATCAGTCGAATCGGCTTGTCCGATCGTCGGCATAACAATCGGCTCCTGCATCAAAACTTCAGCGTCGTCCTCGAACATGGCTGCCTTGGCCTGACGCAGCATTGCCGCATCCAACATAGCGGCTTCCTTGGCGTCAGCCTCTTCTTGGCGGGCGCGTGTGATTTCCGCTTGAATTTCGTACTGTCGAATCAGTCGTGGAATAATTTCAGAAACCTTTTGCAGACCGCAACGAGGTTTCGCGGAAGAAAGAACGGGGCTATTGATGGGCTTGATCATTGCAGGTTCCTGAAATGGGATGTCTGTCAGTTGTCTGTAACAATGATTGGCAACCCCCGTGACACCTCTGGTCACGGCCCTACTAAATCTTTTGAAAATCGTTTTCTGCCAGCACAGAAGCGAAAAATATAGGGAAATACAATCCAAGAACGCCTAAAACCCATGGAAATCTGGCTGAGGCAGCTGCCAGCATTTTGGTACGATCGAGACTTGCCATCACCCGCGTGGACCACCCAAATAACCTTCATGAGATCCCTTGCCCAAAAATTAGGTATCCCCAGCATACTGTTGTGCGCATTGTTGTTTGCCAGCGCGCAGGCTGCATTGGCTCAGGACGTAGTTGTCGAAAAGAAACCAGATGGCACGACCGTCAATCGCAACGGAGAAATAGTTGATTGGTTGGGTGTGTCGCTGAAGCTGGACCAATCAGGGCGCATACGCGAAATTGACAACGATCAAATTGAGTCCGTCGAGACACGCTGGCCGCCAGAATACACTCAAGCGCTAACGCAAATCGAAAGTGGCGAACTTGTGGATGCTGCTAATGGACTTGGCGAAGCCGTAGCGCAGGAGCGCCGACCGTGGGCACAAAATGTCATTCTTGCTAAACTGATTGGTATCCAACAAGCGCTCGGGCAACATACGTCAGCCGCCCAAACATTCTTTCGATTGGTGGACAACGATCCGCAAAGTCGTTTTTTGCATATGGCGCCACTGCCTTGGGAGACTGGAAAATCGGTTGGCAATCTTCCTTCGACCGCGCAGGCGCAGCAATGGCTGGCATCCGGTGGTCGCGTTGGCAGTGATTTGGCTGCGGTTTGCTTGGTCGCCGCATCGTGGTTAATGACTTCCCATCCTCAAGATGCCCGACCGGTTTTGGAAGAATTGGCAAACGACCTCGATCCGACGATCTCTGCATTGGCCGTCGGGCAACTTTGGCGTCAACAGCAGGCAGCCGTCAACGCAAAACGCCTGACCGTTTGGAGACGCCGTTTGGACAGAATGCCGACGCCTGCCAGCGCTGGTCCACTGTATACCATCGCGTCGGCCGCATCGCGGGCGTCGATGAACGAGTTAGCACTACGCGATTTCATGCGGATTGTGATTTTGCATCCAGACCAAGAGATTATTGCTGCACCGGCGTTGTACCGGGCCGCCACTTTGTTGCACAATGAAGGCCGCAGCCAAGTCGCCGCTTCCTTGGTGGAAGAACTCAAATCAAAGTATCCTCAGTCACCGTGGGCCAGAGAGGCCGACTTCGGTAACTGAAATCAAACCGAACTAACCTGTTTGAAAATTTTATGAATTTCGTTCTCTACTTGACTGAGCTGCCCGTCTTAATATTGGCGCAGGACTCAACAGCGGCCGATGTCGCACCGAAAGGATTTCTACAAATCCTGTTTTCCGGTGGAACGCTGGGCATCATTATCATCTTGCTGCTGTTGTCATTGTCAGTCTATTCGGCCTACCTGATCGTTGATCACTTTTTGACAATCCGACGCACAGATCTGATGCCCGAAGGACTCGCTGATCTCGTTCGGCAATGTTTGACCACTGGCGACATACGGGGAGCCCAACAGGCCTGCCAAGAGAAACCCAGCTTCCTTTCGTTTGTCTTGATGCATGGTATTGCCGAGCTTGAATTTGGTTGGAGCGCGGTTGAAAAATCAATCGAAGATGCCTTGGCCGAACAGTCAGCGCGGCTATTTCGTAAAATAGAATACTTGTCGGTCATTGGAAATATCGCCCCGATGATTGGTCTGTTGGGAACGGTCATCGGCATGATCATTGCGTTTCAGAATGTGGCTTCGACGCAAGGCACGGCTTCGGCACCTCAATTGGCCGAGGGGATCTATCAGGCGCTGGTGACGACGGTGGGCGGTTTGATCGTCGCCATCCCCTCGATCGGAGCCTTCGCCGTTTTTAGAAACCGTATCGACCAATTCGTTGCCGAAGCGGCCTACGTCACGCAACACGTTTTTGCACCGCTTCGTCGTCGCCCAAAACGCAACGGAGCCTCTTAGGGCATGCATATACCGCGTTACAAGCCGTACCAAAAACTGGGCTTCAACATGACGCCGATGATCGACGTCGTGTTTCTGTTGATCATTTTTTTTCTCGTCAGCAGTCACCTCGCCAAACAGGAAACTCAGATCCAATTGGCTCTGCCCACCGCCGTATCGGCTGCCGACGACGATCTGGCCGATAAGCGTCGGTTGACAATTAACATCGGCGAGGATGGAAGTTACTCGCTGGCCGGTCGACCGATTACTGCCGATCGATTACCAGAGCAATTCGCCGCTGTTCGGGAGAAAGAGGGCGGCGATATCGAGGTGCGAATTCGAGGCAGTCGACTTGCACCGTATTCGGCTGCCGAACCGATTATGGTCGCCTGCACGCGCGCCGGGATCTGGGATGTTTCGTGGGCAGTTTATCGGGAGCCTAAATGAAAGCTCCACGCGCTAACCAGCATTCGCGCGGCGATGTTGATATCGATTCCGCCATGACGCCGATGATTGATGTGGTGTTTCTGTTGTTGGTGTTTTTTGTCTGGACAGCCAGTTTTCAGATCGTTGAACAGATGTTGCCGGCCGAACTGTCGTCGCAAATGGGCACTGATCCGACAACGCTACTCGAGCCACCGCCGGAGAAAGATCTGGAAGACATTGTGATTGCCGTCAGCTTCGATGGTAGCGCAACATGGACTCTAAACGGCCAGCCTTTGGCAGGTGTCGATGCTGTTGAACGCCGGTTGGAATCAATCGCGCGAATTGATCCCTCAGCGACAGTAATCGTCCATCCGTCTCCCGAGGTGCCATTGGAATATGTTATTGAAACTTACGATGCGGCGAAGCTGACCGGTTTCACAAGTGTCAGTTTTGCTGTCAATGGATCCCGGTAGGTCATGTTTTGATGGCGGACGTCAGTAAATACAAACCCAACGACCAAGTTCCGATCTTGCGCCACTACAAGCCCGACGTGCAAGCGAGTGAACCTGGGCTGCCAATATCCACTCGCTTGCGCTTTTTGAAGTTGCAGAAATACAAGCCCGAAGCGCAAGCGAGCGGATATTTCCGAGGATTTCGACATCTCTCGCTTGCGCGTCGGGCTGGTATTGAAACGCTTCGCGATTTGGGCATAACGCGTGTTTTGCAAAGTAGAGTGGAAAATTCTCTTTCAAATGTGCAACTTCAAAAAGCGCACGTGCGCTTTATAGACTGGCCATCAAAATCTTTCGCGTTCAACTTGACTTCGACCGCCGGCAAGCAATCGAACTAAACTGCAATGGTATTGCGAACACCAATGTCTTGCGTTGCAGCTCCAACGTGAAACGGAATAGTTTATTGAACGACGGCCGCGCACATTCTAACGAATTGTCATTGGGACAGAGCCCAGTTTGCCCAGGGTTAGTCGTTGATGCCAATTCAGGGCTTCTTTCGCGGGGAATTCGCCGAAATGCTCAAGGATTGGGATTGAACCAAGTGTCGCACAGAGATAAATTTTCCTGTTTGCTGGCGAGTCGAAAATCCTACGACATTACAATGTTCGCCAGCCGTTCGTCAAAACAACCGTTTTTACATTTTCTGAGATCACTCAATGGCTTCGCCTCTCAATTGGTTTCGCAGAAACGCGATTTGGATCATGGTGCCTG
>CALHPU010000073.1 GCA_938036435.1 uncultured Pirellulaceae bacterium
GCAGCCGTAAAAGAAGCCGGTGTCCTAACGATCATGGGAGCCTACAACGAGTTTCGCGGTACCAACTGCAACCAATCCAAACATCTCGTCATGGACATACTCAAGGGCGAATGGAACTACCAAGGGCTATTAATGACCGACTGGGATTGTGACATCAATACCCTCGACGCAGCAGTCAATGGCCTAGACATCGAAATGGGCACGCGCAAACCAAGCTACGATGATTACTTCCTTGCGCAACCATTTTTAAAGATGATCCGTGATGGAACGATCGCTGAGTCAATCGTTGACGACAAGGTTCGACGCATCCTTCGTGTTCAGCTATCGATCGGGATGATGGACAAACAGAGGAAACCTGGCGCACGCGGAACCGAAACTCACCATCGCCACGCTCAACAGATTATCGAAAACGGCATCGTCTTGCTAAAAAACGATGCCAAAGTGTTGCCCCTGGAGCAGTCTCAGTTGAAGCATGTTCTCGTAATGGGACCCAATGCAGATCGTCGGCATGGTCATGGGGGCGGTTCCTCACAGGTCAAGTCGTTGTTCGAGATCACGCCACTTCAAGGGCTTCAAAAAAAGCTGGGTGAAAGCGTTCGCATTACCCATTTGCAAGCGGCTCCTCCTCAAGGTGCTGGCTTACGTCCGGTCGCCGCGGATTTCGTTACTTCCAAACATAAGGGCACTGGAACGCCCGCGTGGAAAGTGCTTTCATTTGAGACTGCTGCGAAGAAGAAACAGTCCAATTTTGCTTGGTCACCCATTTCTCAAACTCGGTTCAAAAACGACCAGCTTCACCACCAGCGCATGATCGGCGTACTAACTCCACTCCAAGACGGTGACCACACTTTTCAAGTCGAAGCCGAAGGGAGTTTTTCGTTGCGAGTCAACAACGAAACGGTTTTGCGACGTGATAGTGCGACCCTTGCAACAATCGAAACGTTTGATGTCAAACTGAAAGCGGGAAAACCGTGTCGCATTCAAATGGACTTCGACGGAACAACAGGATACACGCTCGGCTGGGTTGCACCGGGAGATCCTTTTGTCGAAGAAGATGTTTACCTTCCCGTAGCAGCCCAAGCCGACGCGGTGATCTATTTTGCCGGCCTTAATCATTCGCACGACCGAGAAGCAGACGACCGCAGCGATATGAAACTACCGGGCAGTCAAGACTACGTGATCAAAAAACTCTTAGAAGCCAACCCCAAAACGGTAGTCTGGGTGATTGCCGGTTCAGCAGTTGAAATGCCTTGGGCAGATCAAGCAAATACTTTACTTTGGGGCTGGTACGGCGGTATGTTTGCAGGACAAGCCTATGCAGACGTAACGTTCGGCGATGTCGTGCCCTCAGGGAAAATGCCAATGACGCTTCCCAAACGACTGGCTGATAACCCGCACGTGCACTTGGACGACTATAACGCTGACGACTGCTTTTACAAGGAAGGCGTCATGATCGGCTATCGATGGTTTGAAAACATGAACATCGAACCCATGTTCCACTTTGGCCATGGGCTGTCTTACACGGCTTTCCATTATAACAACATCAAGGTGATCAACCCATCTTCTGGATCGGCTGAGCCAATGAAAGTCACGGTCGGTGTGACCAATACTGGCAGCGTCGCGGGTGCTGAAGTGGTTCAGCTTTACATCGAAGATGTTGAATCCAGTGTCCAACGTCCGAAGAAAGAGCTGAAGGGATTCCAAAAGATCTACCTGCAGCCTAGAGAATCAGGGACCGTAACGATTCCTGTGACGCGACGGGACTTGTCGTTTTGGGATGGCGATGAAAACGACTGGAAATTAGAACTCGGTGAGTTCAAGATCCACATTGGTTCCTCGGTTTCCGACATCAGACTACAAACGGTCTACCAAGCGAAGTAGATAAAGCCGCTTTGCAATGGATCTTACTTAGACCGCAAAACTATAGCGTCAGGACGACGCCCTCCGGTTCAACGGAGTATCGCTCAAATAGCACCGGGGAGCTTGCGCTCCACCGCTATAAAGTATCTAGGAAAAGAATGCATGCCCTAGCCTTTGGGGTATTCGACTGGAATTTCTTGTCGGATCTTTTGCAGATACTTTTTGAATTCTTTGTCGCGGCGCTGGTTGACTATTTTCTTCTTGATTTCACTTTGAGTTTCTTCAAACGGCGTATGGTACGCGTCGACACGCTCTAAGACTCGCACGACGATGAAAGAATCTTTAGTTTCAATGATCTCGCTCAAAGTCCCCTGTCGAAGCGTGAAGATCGCTTCGTCGACTTTCTTCGAGACCAACGATCCTCGGTTGGTCCAGTCATGCTGTCCGCCTTTAGACGCTTTGAATCCGTGCGATTCCTTTTTTGCGATGGCTTGAAAATTTCCGCCGTGGACCAGGCGCTGATAGATGTCATCCATTTTGTCTTTGGCGGCGAAACGGCCCCCCGCTTTTGAAAACTTAATCTCGATTTTCTCCCATCGGCATTTAGCGATGTTGCCGTAGGAGTCGTAGTTGTCTTGGTATGCTTCGAGCAGTTCTTGATGAGTAACGTCTTTGTTTACCTTGACTTGTTCTGCCAATAGGTAGCGGCCTACTTGATCCTTGGCCCACGACCGTCGCATTTGGCGAATGGAAGATCCTTGGGCGCGTAGATTCGCATCAAATTGCGAGGTAGAAGTGATGCCACTGCTTTTCATCATGTCCGGCAGTGCTTGTTCGTTAAACGTAGTTTCGGCTTGGGTAATCACGTCCTCGATGTCGGCACCTTCGGGAAGCGTTGCAGTTGTGGCGAGGAACAGCATTTTCTGATCGACGTATTTCGGTAACAAGCGTTTGATCAATTTACCACGCTGATGCACTTTGACAGCCTCAGGTGCTCCCTTCATGTGTTTCTCTATCAGCTGGTTGACCTCGAATAGCATGTCACCAACAAAGATGGGGTCACCACCAACAATCGCGACCACGCGACTTGGCTCAAATGACTCACCGGTAAACCTTGAGGTAACCGGAGTTTCGGAAGTGTAGCCATCATGGATTGTGCCCGGTGCGGGCGATCCTTGGTGCGAACCGAAAGCGGTGCTGCTGTCTGCGACTTGGTAGCCTTGGTTGAACTGTTGTTGTGGTAGGTTGGGTTGGTCTGAGGACGGGGCAGCGCTAAGTTGTTGAATCCGGTTTTTAATTTTCCTTATATTTTTACCCGGTACGAATGAACCACCGGCAGGCTCCTGATAGGTTGCCTGTTGAATAGTAGATTGGAACTCGGATTTCCAATTGTCTTTTGGTTTGAGCGGTTTTGCCTCGGGCGTGGTAGCCAGTCGCTTGGGTTGTTGCTTTGCGGAATTTGAAATCGGCAGTGGAGCCAACGGATTGGATTTCTTGGTGATTGCTGAATTAACTTTTGTGGTGGCCGTTAACTTTTGCGGTGGCGCTTTGGCATTGTGCAATGGTGCAAGGCTTGAGAATGGTTTCGCCTTGCTTACTGATTCGGGTTTGTTAGCCGCGACCTGTTTAGGCTGCTTCGGTTTCTCATGGGGTTGGTTTTGGGGTGATGCGATCGCAGGAGCGGAGAAGTCAATCGTAACCGATCCCGCACTGCCCTTGGCTGCTTCAGCTTTAGTTGACGAGGCGTGCCAAGCAGACGCAGTTTTTAGCAGATCCGCTTTTACTGCGGGGTTAACCTGAAGTTGACTGAAGTCGATGCGCTGTACCGGCTTGGAGGTTTTGCGGCTGAGCGATTTCCAGATTTGGGGTTCAGCCGAAGTTGGTAATGCTGGAAGAGCTGGCGATTTCGAATTTTGCTCGGCAGCAGATTGGGCGGGGGTAGAGAAATACGGATCGGATGTCTGCTTTTTATAAAATGTGCTCGCAGATTGCGAATTAGCAGATTTCGTACTCGGTAGCTGAGCCATTATGGAAGCTACCGGTGTTGCTCCAAGCGTCAATGCGATGGTTACAGCGAAGATCGATTTCATCACGCCAGATCCAGAATATTCTTGAGATGTCTGTCAGTGCACGGAGGCACGTTGAAGCCACAGTAACGCCATCATGACGCAACTTCCGGCGGCAGACTGTAGAAGACTCAGGAAGACAGCTGCAATAGCGATTTCACAAGTGCCAGCATTTTCTCTGGCTTAATGACGGTCGATTTTAGGGTCACCATCGCAGTTTGGTCGTCGATTATGCGTATCATCGGCCGTAATTTGTTTAATTGCGTCATGCGTGACCGGTCGCGGAATCGAAAAGTCAAATATTTGTCCTGACGGTAGATGGACGCGATTTGCCATGTCGCAGCCTCGAGTTTGACTTCAGATAAGCTTAACAAACGTTTCACCGGTGCTGGCAGCGGACCGAACCGATCGATCAGTTCCTCTCTCAGCTCATCGATTTGCCCAAATTTGTCCAGTCGTGTCAGGCGCCGATAGATATCAATTTTTTGCCGGCGGTCGGGAACATATTCCTCCGGAAGAAACGCAGCGATCGGCAGATCAACCTCAACGCCGATCGACATTTTCTCCGGCATGTGTTTCAACTGCCGCACTGCTTTCTCTAGCAACTGACAATATAGCTCGTAACCGATCGTGGCGATGTGGCCCGATTGCTGAGTGCCCAGCAGATTTCCTGCCCCTCGAATCTCTAGGTCGCGCATCGAAATAGCAAAACCCGCCCCCATCTGGCTGAAGGTTTCAATCGCCTGCAATCGCTTGGCCGCGGTAGGGTTTAGATGTTTGCGCGGGTCGATCAACAGATAGCAGTAAGCTTTATGCTTGTACCGCCCCACGCGCCCACGGAGTTGGTGCAGATCCGACAGGCCGTAGTTCTCTGCTTGGTTAATAAAGATCGTGTTTGCGTTGGGGATGTCCAGCCCGCTCTCGACAATGGTCGTCGCTAACAGGATATCAAACTTTCCGGCAATGAAATCAGACATCACGACTTCTAGGTCGTGCATATCCATCTGGCCGTGTCCGATCTTTACGGTGGCCTCTGGAACTAGATCGTTAAGTTTCTGTTTAATGACGTGGATATCTTTGACCCGGTTGTGGACAAAAAAGATCTGACCTCCCCGATTAAGTTCTCGTAGAACTGAAGTGCGAATGATTTCGTTATTGTATCGCGTGACTTTTGTTGTCACCGGCGAGCGGTCTTCGGGAGCCGTTTCTAGGTTTGAAATATCACGCACACCAACCAGCGACATGTGTAGCGTACGCGGGATTGGCGTTGCGGAGAGCGTTAGAACATCGACAGAGCTGCGCAGGTTTTTCAAGCGCTCTTTGTGTGCGACGCCGAACCGTTGTTCTTCATCGATGATACAGAGGCCAAGGTTTTTGAATTGAACGTCCTTGGAAACCAGCCGGTGGGTGCCGATGGCAATGTCCACTTGCCCTGTTTTCAGTCTCTCGATTGTCTCCTTAAGCTCCTTGGTTGAGCAAAATCGGGATAGTTTGGCAATCTCGACCGGGAATTCGGCCATGCGCTCGCGAAAACTTTTGTAGTGTTGCTCTGCAAGGATTGTGGTAGGCACCAATATGCCAACTTGATACCCATTGTCGACAGCTTTGAAAGCAGCACGCATGGCGACTTCTGTTTTGCCGAACCCGACGTCGCCGCACAACAGGCGGTCCATAGGCCTTTCCCGTTCCATGTCGTCCTTGATCGATTCAATTGCGGTCAATTGATCTGACGTTTCGCGATACGGAAACGATTGCTCAAAAGTGTGCTGCCACTCGGAGTCCGGTCCGCAGGCCATGCCGGGTTGAAGTTCACGCTTGGCCTGAAGTTCGATCATCTCGGCGGCCAGATCAGTGATCGCGTCTTCTACTGCAAGCTTCTGTTTAGCCCATGTCTTATTACCGATTTTGGCCAGTACAGGTTGTCGCTTGGTGCCGCCGATGTACTTTTGCACTAAATCGATCTTGGACGCTGGCACGTAAATCTTGGTGCCGCCGTAGAACTCTAGCTCCAGATGTTCGGTTAGCTGCCCATCTTTTTCGAGCATCTCTAGCCCGCGAAAGCGGCCGATGCCGTGAGACAAGTGCACAATCAAATTGCCGACTTGCAGGTCGGTGAAAGAATCAATGGCCTTGCCTAGACGTCGACCACTTTTGCGTCGGAGGTCAGTGCGGCTGAAGATCTGATCGCAACCGATGATGGCGTGCCGGCCAACAGAGCCACTAATTCGGAACCCCTCGTGGACACAGCCAAGACCGATTTGAGTTCTCGCCGATTGGTCGGAGGCTAAAATCTCCGTTACTCGAGGAATCTCACCTTCGACACTAGCCATGATGTAAACATCAAATTCGTTGCCAGCCGCATCGCGTTTCAACCGATCGACCTGTAGCTTCACCTCCCCGATGTCGCCGCTGAACTGTTCAATCGACTCAACAGGAAGTGTGAACTTATGGTCAAAAGCGCCGGGGGCAAGTTTGGATGCCGTTGCCATGGCAAATGGTGCCAACGACTTGCGGACTTCGTTCCATTGAAAAATCGTCTCTGAATCCGGGCTTCGTTGACGGTAGCGCTGCGCGTGTTTTTCAAGCTGTTCGGGTTCGGATAAAAGAACAACCGTGTCGGCCGGGAGAAAATCGGCCAGATGGCCATCTTGGGCACTGGAGTTGTCTAGGACGGTGATTTCGATTTGGTTGATGTCCGCAAGGCTGCGCTGTGTCGCTGGATCAAATTGCCGAAGGGATTCCACTTCATCATCGAACAGTTCGATCCTAACGGGAGTTGCCCAATCCGGCGCGAAGACATCCACAATGCCACCCCGAATCGAAAATTCCCCCGGTAACTCAACGGCACTGCTTTCGTGGAACCCTTGTTCGGTCAACCACGTGGTCAGATCGTTGACGTCGAGTGTTTGTTCTGTTTTGATTCGACGGCTTTGCCCATCGAGCGACGCGCGTGATGGTAGCGGCTGCAGCATCGAGGCTACCGATGCAACGATGATCGGGTTGGAGTCGCCTGCGGCCAGCGATTTAACAAGTCTTAACCGATCTCCGAACTCATGGTCAACGGTCACGGTGGACTCGTTGGAGGATAGACACGCCGGTAGTCGCTCGATAGATCCGTCATGGAACGTTGGCAAGTCGTCGATCAAACGGTCTTGGGTTTTGCCGTCGCAAGTCACAATCAGAATCTGAGGCAGCTGCTTTAGAATGCTGCTGACAAGCAGCGCGCAGGAAGAGCCCCAGACAGAATCAAACGTGACGGGATTACGCTGCTTGAGCGCTTCGAGACATTTGCAAAAGTCCGTATCAGCTGCAAGTTTAGAAGTGAGTTGCCGTAGGTCGTCGCTGACGTGGGCAACTTCCGGTGCTGCCTGAACCTTATTCATTGACCGCAAATTCTAGCGGAAAGTAGACACGGTTCAAGATGCAGGCTCGGCCAGTTGCCGTCATTCGACAGGCTGAAACTGTTTGAGAAAACTCTTTACAGCCGACCAATAGGCACCGCTGTCCTCGAACTTGCTCCATAAGGCTCGGGAGCCATGGTTGCCCGCTGTTTTGGGCAAGAATTTCACTTTTCCTTCAGCTTTGATTACGGCGAAAATGTCTTTCCAAGCTTTGTTTTCCTTTTTGGCCGACGTGATAAAGATCGGGCAGTTGGCGTTAATTACAGAGGACGCGATCCAATCCTTAGGTTTTCCCTGCCTAGTAAAATATTCACCCGGCGCGAAGGACAACGCACCGTCGACTAAGTCAGCATGTGTCCCCGCAATGCGGAGCACCAGCGCAGCGCTGTAGCTACTGCCCCAAAGCAAAAGATTCCCTTGAGCAAGATTGTCTTTGGCGTACTTGACGGCGGCGATGATGTCTTGTTCAGCATCAACAAACTCTCCGCCTTTGCCCGCCGACTTGGCCCGCGCCGCGGTTTCATTTGCAACACCGTTGACCGCTTTGCCTGACCGCTGGTCAATCGCGATGCAGTTGAATCCCAGTTCATTGAGTTTGGGAGCAATCTCTCGGTACTCGCCGCGAGACCATCCCGCCTGATGGCACAACACAAAAAATGGCCGTGTCTTATCGGAGGCAGCAACATATAGATCCGCCGTGATCTTTAGCCCGTCCAGCGATTCAAACTCAATCTGTTTGAATTTGGATTCTTGGGCGTTGGCAACCGTGCTAAAGGCGATCAGCACAAAGTAACAAAGTTTCGTTATGCTTTTCCCAGTAAGAATTGTCATCTGTTGTACCTTAATCAGTTGATTCAGTCTTGAGTGACAGTTTGCTACTGTTGCCTCAAACGATTTTGAATCATCACTTAATTGGCAACAACATTCAACTATCGAGTTTTAACTTTGTTAGCCAATCGACCAACGCCACCTCCAATGATCTTCCCCAAGACTTCGCCGTATGGAATAAAAGATGCCAGTTGGCCACCGTACGAGGCTCCCAGGTTCGGGTAAAGGACCTCTTTCGCCGATTCGTATGATTCTGGGGAACTGTTCTCGTACCAATCCAGCGCTAGTTTGGTGGCGAGCGTTTCATGCCCCAGTCCAGCCAACGGAAGGTCTTTGATCGCTGCATAAGCTCCCGGATTCAGTCGGTTGCGGATGTCTTGGGCATACGTCGCCCGAGAGATTACTACTGCCGGACTGTCTGAGTAAACGTGAAGCGATTCTGTATACGGATTGTACCAATCGCCGCCAGTGAGACGCCCTGGTAGCAGCGTGTACTTCAGCAAGTTGTAGCTGCCGAACGTCGATTTCCAGATCGGACGAATTTTCTTGTTGGAAATCATTCGCTTCAGCTCGTTCAATGGAGCGTATTGGTTAGAGCGGACCAAGACATAATTAAGTTGGTTCTGTTCTAGGTAGTTTGTGATTTCCATCTCCGTTGCTGAAGAGATGTCATGGTTGTCCACGCGTGCGTCACCGACTGCAATTCGGTTGGGCAATCCAAGCAATCTTCCTGAAACGTCGACGATAGGTCTTGGCTTACCGCGTTGTATCTCGACGGCACCAAAGGTACTTTGATCGAATTGAGCGTCCGAACGCTCGTAGGCATTGAAAGTAGAACACCCCGCGAACCCAAAGAGAATCAGGCAAAGTAACAATCTAAAAATCAATCCATGCATTTTGGTTCGCGCTCCAAACGGCTTCCTTGCCTACAACTATCTAGTCGTCATGGGAACGCAAGGCCTTACGCCAAAAAGATAATTGGCACGAGTGATATCGCGCATGCATGCATTTAAGACTGTAGATTTTACAGTGCTGCAGCAGCCGATGGCCCCAGTTTGGGAAAACAGCGATCGGCAGAGGGGCTGATATTGAACGCCATGCTAGGTCGCTTCTAGGTTGCCACGCCGGAGTTCGGCGTTGTTGTCGGCTTGCCAGAAGTCACCTGTGTTCACGTCTAGGGCGGTCAGCCATTGGTCGCCGTAGCAGTAGGTGTCGATGACGTGCAAGTGGTCGAAGATCAGCATTTCGCCATCGCCCTGAGGCGTATGACCGACAACTGCCGTCTTGCCGCTGAAATGCGGAGGCGGAATGTGTTCTTTGATGTGCTCCCAAAACAGCATCTCATCAGGTTGTTCTTCTAAGGGAAGGTCCGGCACATAGTTGGCATGCACAAAAAAGTGCGAGTCCGTCTCGTGAAATCGTACGCAGTGACTTAAAAACGTCAGGTGGTGCTGAGGAATGTTTTGGACTCTACCGCCATAGCTGGCAACCGTGGCGTTGCCACCATGAGTCATCCAAAAATTCAGATCGTCACCACGATTCTTGAGCGCCTTGAACATCATCAGTTCATGGTTGCCGATCAGCGGAATCAAGCGAGTCGATGAGACCAGTTCGGTCATCATTTCCAGCACGCGCGAGGATTCCATTCCACGATCCACGTAATCCCCCAGCGTGACCATGGTATCGGTCGATGTTGGCTCGATTGCGTCCAGCAAAGCTTGCAGAGCTGTCGCGCACCCGTGTATATCGCCAATCGCTATTGTCCTGTCCATTAACGGCATATTCTGAAGAAGAGTGGAAAACTGAACTCTGACCCGCACGTGAGTATTCTACTGAGTAGCCCTATGGGGGCAATAGCGGCTCAAGGACTTGTGTAGGCCTTAACTAGTATATCGGCTGTCAGAGATGAGGGTTTATCTCAAGATGCTCGAAAGTAGCAACTTCTAAGATACAGCCCAAGACAGAACCGGGTAATTCATTTTTACCAAACGGACAATTTGTTTTTCGGTGGACTCATGAAAGCAATCAACGATTCTGGTGGCCATCGAGGTCGTTGTTAGCAAGCAGTCGGAACTGGGTTTCTTACTCGCAAACCGGTGGGGTGGGCTAGCCGACGGCCACTCCTCGTTTGGCTAGGTCACGCAGCAGCTGATTGGCAGAGGTAAACAATACCGCATCAATCCCCGCATCTTGTGCCGCTTGGACGTTTTCCGGCTTGTCATCGGTAAAAAAAATCTCGCCTGGCGATACTCCAGCCTGTTCGATTGCGACTTGGTAGATCCCACAATCTGGTTTCATGCTTCGCGCTTCGAAACTGGTCACACGAACCGGAAAAATTTGTGAAAGCGCTTGGAACCGTTTCATTGCGAAATCCCAGTGCGCCTCACAGGTGTTTGATAGTATCCCCATCCTAAGGTTCAGCTGAGCCAGCTGGCTGATGGCGGGGATCGTCGGCTCATTGAGCCAAAAAATATCTCCACAGGCGGTGAGGAAATCGTTCAGATTACAATCCTTTTGGATCAGCCCGCAGAACTCGGCATGGAACTGAACGCTGTTAAGCTCACCGGTTTCGTAACGGTTCTCCAAATCGTTGTCAAACATATATTGCTGTACGACGTTAGAGGTGACTCCGCAAACGGCGGCGACCTGATCGATCATGCGATCGTGGGAAAAATTGAGAAGTACGTTTCCGAGGTCAAAATAGACGAACTTTATCGCTGCCATGAGTCACTAATTGTTGGTTGATGATTGACTTATCAAATGTCGACGTGCCGCTTTTCGATTGTATCCCTCGAGAATCCCCACACATAAGTAGGCGATCTGGACAATCGATACTTCTTCGGATTGATGACCGCTATAATATACGCTGTTACCAGATATGGCCTGAGCCTTTTTTTGATCTTAAAAAATTATGCCGATTGCTACCGAGACCAAAGCCACCAACCTTAAACAGCTAGTTGAGAGTGGCTGGAAACCCAAAACGGTCAAAGCAGAGATCCGAGACAACTTTCTCGCACGACTATCTGCTGGCGACGATTTGTATCCGGGCATTGTCGGTTACCAAGACACCGTCATTCCTGAAGTAAACATTGCGCTGCTCTCCGGGCACGACATGTTGTATTTGGGTGAGAAGGGGCAGGCCAAGAGTCGAATGATGCGAGGGCTGGTCGAATTTCTCGACGAGGAAGTACCCTATCTCGATATTCCCGACTGCCCTTTCCACGAGGATCCGCTGAATCCAATTTCGGGTGTCGCGAAGAAATTCTTAAATGAGCACTCCGATGCTGACACTCCGATCGCGTGGTGGCACCGAGACGACCGTTACGCGGAGCGTCTGGCACCCGGGACCAAATTCGCCGACATCATCGGAGAGATTGATCCGGCAAAACTCGCCGGTGGCGTCAGCATGTCCACCGAAGATGCTTTGCACTTCGGTTTGATTCCACGCATGCATCGCGGAATTTTTGCGATCAACGAATTACCTGAATTGGACGAACTGGTGCAAGTTGGTTTGTTCAATATCCTTGAAGAACGCGACGTGCAGATTCGCGGTTTTCCAGTGCGATTCGAGATAGACGTGATGGTTTTGTTTTCTGCAAATCCGTCGACCTACAACCGAAGCGGGAAAGTCATTCCACAGCTCAAGGATCGCATCGGCAGCATGATTCAGACACATTACCCGCTGAGTCGCGACGCCGGGATTGAAATCATGGAACAGGAGGCCAGTATTAATCTGGACGGTGACTATCCGGTGCGAGTGCCTTACTTCATGCGAGAGATTTGCGAACAGATCACCATCGAAGCGCGCAAATCAAAATACGTTGACCAACAATCGGGCGTTAGCGCTAGATTTTCTTTGGCCAACTACCGAACGATGGTGGCTAGTGCTCGGCAAAGGGCTGTCATCCACAATGAAAAACCAGCGGTGGTACGCATTAGCGATCTATCGCATTTGTACACTTCTTCGTTAGGAAAGTTAGAGCTGGATTTGATGGGCAGTCATCAAATGTCAGAGCGGCAGGTCCTCGATAGTTTGATCGCTCAGGCGATTGAGGTAGTGTTCAAGGAATATGTGTCCGAACATGGGCTGGACGAAATCGCGGAGATTTTTGCCAAGGGGGTGAAGATCGAAGTCGGCGATTTGATTCCGTCAGTGCAGTATGCCGAACGGCTCAAACGCGTTCCACCGGCGTGGGAGAAAGCGTTTGAAGTTAACGCCTCTTCCGACGAGGCGGTACGGGCGTCATGTGTGGAGTTTGTCTTGGCCGGGTTGTACGCGATGGATAAAATTTCGCGCGGACAAGATCACGGACAATCGAGTTACGAGATTTGAGCCGGTCGTTCTTATTGCGGTCGCCGGAGGGCTCGCGATCTTCCGCTACCTCGGGCAGCGAGCACCAATCTGGAAAGCCAACATCATGAACGACAAAGACAAAAGACAGAACAGGGTTGGAGGCGTGCTGCAGACGTACACGAAGTACGATCCAGTGAAGTTTCCCAGCCCGACACAACCGCCGCCGGATATTGTGTCGCCTTTAATGAATCAGATGATGTCGTGGGGCAGCGCCCGACAACTGACCGAGGAAGAGTTGGCCAATGCGATTCGGCTAGACCCAGAGCAGTTCAAAAACCTTGGCCCAAGTCTCGACATGATCAAGGCAGTTTTGGAAGAACGTAAACGCAAAATCCTTGAGACCTACGAAACGAAAACAGTTCAGTTCACGGCGAAGAAAGTCTTTCGCAAGAAAGCCAAAGGGTTCGATGGCATCCCCAAAGAAATGCGGGCCGCTTATAAGGAGGCGGTGGCGCGTGAGCAATTGTATGACCTTGAGAATCTCTGGTATCGAGCGGGAGATGATGCTTCGGATTTAGCGATGCACTTGATGGGGCTGATGGGGAACCTTGGCGACAAATACCAAATCGATGAACTGGCATCGAGGTGGCATTTTACCGGTCATGAGTCGATGACGATTCCCGAGGCTTTGGAGATTAAGGAAGAGCTGGAAAAAATCGAAGAGTTGTTGGAGCAGGTTGAACAAGCGTCCGAGTCTGCCCAGATTGCGATTTTGGATATGGAGCAACTGGGCGAGTTTATGGATGACCAAACCATGCACTCGCTTGAGGAAATGAAGAAGCAGATTGATGAATACGTCGATCAAATCGCGGCGCAGCAGGGGCTGAATAAGAAGGATGGAAAGTACGAACTCACGCCGCAAGCCGTGCGAACCTTTCAAGGTAAACTTCTTACCAGAATCTTTAGCCATTTGAAAGAATCAAATTCCGGCCGACATCAAGCTAACGTTCAGGGGGAAGGCGCGGTTGAGCTTCAGCAGACCAAGCCATACGAATTTGGCGATTCGATCACGCAGATGGACATTCCTCAAACGTTTATCAATGCGCTGATCCGAGATAGTTCGCAATCGCCAATTCGTTTGAAGAGTGAAGACATCGAAATTCACCGAACTCGCAACAATCCCAAAGCGGCAACGGTGATCGTGATGGACATGAGCGGTTCGATGCGGTACGACGGCCAATACATTAACGTCAAACGCATGGCGATGGCGATGGACGGGTTGATCCGCAGCGAGTATCCGGGTGACTATCTGAATTTCATCGAGATGTATACATTTGGGAAGCTTCGTCGACAGGGTGAGATCATTGAGCTAATGCCCAAACCGGTGACGGTTCACGATCCGTTTGTGCAATTGAAGGTGGACATGAGTCGGCCTGATGTCAGCGAGCACATGGTGCATCAGCACTTCACCAATATTCAACACTCGTTGAAGCTCGCGCGAACGCTGTTGTCCACTCAGAACACCCCCAACCGGCAGGTGATGTTGATCACCGACGGTTTGCCGACGGCTCATTTCGAGGGATCGACACTTTACATGTTGTATCCACCTCACCGAGTGACCGAGGACGCGACGATGCGTGAGGCGATGCTGTGTGCGCAAGAAGGGATCACGATCAATACTTTCCTTGTCCCCAGTTGGTCGCAATCTGAGGAGGATATTCGGTTCGCCCATCGTTTGAGTGAGTCAACCAAAGGACGCGTTTTCTTCACCGCTGGCGGCGACTTAGACCGCTTTGTGGTTTGGGATTACATTCAGGGCAAACGCGAGATCATTTAGCCAGCCATTTTTAGTTCGTTGCGAGCACATCGGTGCTCCGCTGGTCGACGCGGCTCGACCAACCACCGACGTCTTTACCGTTGGCAGTGCGATGGACATCGGCCGTTTTGTGTTTCCTTAAAAGAGACGATCCTCGGTGTGATTCATCGGTATTCGTTACCGCATGAGTTTCTGCGAATGTTCTTAAACTGTCTTTCGCGACGTACTGGCAGACAGCCACTCTAGATGTATGTTCAGGGAAACTCTTGAACACTCATCGCAAGAACTGCGAGGCGATCGTATTGTAGTTTGGCGAACCGCCAGGGAAGTTACAGCGTTTTCTGGAGTCCATCCAAGCCGGATGAAGAATTGCTGCGCAATCGCTGTCCAGTTAGGCTATGGGCTTGAAGCTGATTGCTCTTTTTTCAACACGCAACCCGTCAAACGCCAACCGCCTGTTTCGTTTTCCAATACCCACCCGACAGTGCCAAGGAATTTTGCAATCTCCTTGTAGTCGGCCGGTAGTTTCTTGGCATCGAGCTTAACTTCTGGGCTACCTTCTTCGCCGTTGTCAGCAAGCAATTGGTTAGCCACTCTTCCAATGATCGACTTAGAGTTGGCCAATTCGCCCTTTTGCAGCATCGCGTAATTTAGCTCGAGGACTTTGTCGATTCTTCCGAAACGCAGTGAGGAGACGTTTTCAGGATTAGACAGAGATTTCAACATGTCCTCCATCCGTCGGTAGTCCGAAGTTCCTGTCAGCGGTTTCTTGTCCGAAGATGTTAGCAAACGCTTGAGATACTGTTTATCGTTGCAGATGAAGAGAGTGTCTTTGGCGATCGAGATATACTTCTTTTCAAACAAGGCAAACTGATTTTGGGGGGCGGCGCCACCGCCAAATTTTGCGTCCTCGTCTTCGTCAAAAACAAGGTCGTCGTCTGGGAAATCAAGCTCATCATCTTCATCAAATTCGTTTGTGCGGTCGTCTTCGATGGCCTTGATGCCGCCGAGTGTGAATTCTTTTCCGCGTACCGCGCGACCGATACTCTCAAGCATTTCAGCTTGCTGCTGAGGTGTTAGCCCCGGCTTGAGTTTGAGACCAACGGCCAATTTCTCGCTGGCTTCGTCTAACGGTTTTTTTACTGCGGAAATTAGAGTGTACTGATTGTCCAGCTGTCCAATCAACTTTGGAATATCGACCCGGAAATCGGGCTCTTCCTTGATCGTGTCCAGCAATCCTTTGAACGCGCCTTCTTCTTTCATGAACGCATCGACAATCGGTCCGACACTGCTAAGTGCTTTTGAGAAATTCCATTGACCGGTTAAGGAACCAGACACACTGCCGGGTACCCAAGCGGGAGCCGTATTTGATTTGCCGGGGTCTGGGCTAAAGTCGAGAATGTCCAGCATTCGTCGTTCCGCTTCGTTGCGGACTTTATCTTTTGGTGCCGATACGAAAATACGAAACAGTGCTTCTTGATCCGGCGTCGCTACCGAGACCGTACCACCAACGGAGTGCACTGCGCTCATCCCGTTGCGGGCAAGGACGGCAGGCCAATTGTCTTCCATTTTTTTGACCGGCTCATTTTCGATTTCAATCGCACGCGCGAGCTTGAACCAACCGAATGGTTCGAGGAACCACCTGACGTCATCTGCTGAACCATTGGGAAGCTTCGATCCCTCCATTGCCAATTGGAAAGACTCTTGGCTGGCAAGGTTTCCATTCTCTTGTGGGTCTAGGTTAATGATGCGGCGGAGAACAGAGCGGAAAATTCTTTCATTGTTCGAGACAAGCATCCAGTTGCCGACGATCGCTTGAAGGGAGATGCGTTTCCGCTTGGCCCATTTTCTTTTCTTGGCGAATTCCCATTTGCCGACGTTGATCCCATTGATCTCAACGGTTCCCAGCTTCACGGCACCTTGGCGTTCTTGTTCTTCTTCGATCTCAGCAAGTAACTTTTCGGCGGCGGCTAGGTCTTTACCAACGTCCGCCATCAGCACGACGCCGTGTGAGCCAGCAATGGCTTCTTGCCCAGCCATCTCTGGCAATATCCCTGCAATACAAACCTCACCAGCATTGATTTTTTCGAACTGGTCCAGTCGAAACTCAAACCCCAATTTTTTGGTCTCAAGCCAAGCACGGATACGCTCTTTGGCTGTGGCAACAAATGGCTGAAGCGCTGGGTCACGCGTGAGCTGGCCAAACTGGCTTTGCTGGAGATGCTCCCCAAGTGCCTTTGTGCTGGGGATGGAGATCCAAGCACGTGTGTCGGCTGGCAGAAAAATTTCACTGCGAGGAACGTCCTGCCCAAGGGCGGCTGCTTGGCTGTATGCCAACTCGGAGGGGATCGCGAAAAGCGTGACGATGTATAGAAGTGCGATGTTTCGCAGAACCACTGAACTCTCCTTGTTGATTTACCAGTCCTCTGAACAAGTATCGTCATTCAGAAGAAACTGGGTGTTAGCCATCTGTGTAGTCCCGAAACAAAGAACAATCAGAACGACCCCACCTTACGCCCAACATATTACCGAAATTGGTGCGGTCTCGTAAAGCGAGTTTGGAGCACATTCTGGATCAGAAAAACCTAAAAATGCCGTTTGTTGGCAACCCTGACAGTTCGGGGCCCAAGCTCCAATATCTTTCAGGGGGCACGATCTGATGCGGAAAATTTGGTATCCTCAGTGATCTCAAAAAAAATCCCAAATGGCAATTTTGGACAAAGCAACACTTATGATCCCCAATGTTCTGGCTGAGCGATATGCATCGGCCGCTATTACTGAGATTTGGTCGGCTGAGGGCCGTGTCAAGCTCGAGCGTGAGTTCTGGATAGCCGTAATGAAGGCTCAGCAGTCGCTGGGCCTTGATATTCCTGATTCCGCGATTTCGGACTACGAAAAAGCCATCGATAAAATCAATTTAGCTTCGATCGCCGACCGCGAACGCATCACTCGGCACGATGTCAAAGCACGCATCGAGGAGTTTAATGATCTGGCCGGCCATGAGCACATTCACAAAGGAATGACGTCCCGCGATCTAACCGAGAACGTCGAACAGCTGCAAATTTATCGTTCGTTGGGCATCGTGCGTGAAAGAACGGCGGCCATTTTGACGCGTCTCTCTCAGCTCTCAATGCGTTGGAAAGATGTCCTGATTACTGCCCGGACGCACAACGTGGCAGCTCAACCTACCACTTTTGGCAAACGTATCGCTATGTTTGGCGAGGAATTGCTCGGGAGCTACCAGCGTCTTGAAGCACTCACGCACAGCTACCCCGTTCGTGGGCTCAAAGGAGCTGTTGGGACCCAGATGGATACGATCTCGCTTTTCGATGGCGACGCTGGCAAAGTGATCGAGCTGGAAGAGAAGATTGTCGAGTTTCTCGGTATGCCTTCGTACTGCGTTAACGTTGGACAAGTGTATCCCCGGTCGCTAGACATGGCGACGGTCAGCGCGCTGACCGATTTGGCGTCAGCCCCATCCTCGTTTTGTAAGACATTGCGGTTGATGGCCGGGCACGAAACGGCCAGCGAAGGTTTTGCCCCCGGACAGACCGGTTCCAGTGCAATGCCTCACAAAATGAATTCACGTTCCTGCGAGCGCGTTAATGGTCTGCATGTCATCCTCAAAGGATATCTTTCGATGGGGGCTGGGTTGGCGGGCGATCAGTGGAACGAAGGCGACGTTTCTTGTTCAGTCGTTCGGAGAGTGATGTTGCCGGACGCATTTTTTGCAATCGACGGACTGTACGAAACGTTTTTGACTATTCTAGATCAGATGGATGTCTACGAATCTGTCGTTGAAGCCGAAAACAGTCATTACCTGCCGTTTTTGATGACGACTACGATTATGATGGAAGCCGTCAAGGCTGGCGTTGGACGCGAGACAGCTCATAAAGCGATCAAGAAACAAGCCGTCGCCACCGTCGCCGACTTGCGGAGCGGAAAGGTCTCTCACAATAATTTGCTGGATCGGTTGAAGGATGACCCCGACATCCCGCTAGATGAGGCTCAGTTGAACGCGATTCTAGAAACCGGTCGTCAGAATGCAGGTGCTGCGTTGGAGCAGATCGACAACTTCGTGCAGCGCGTCGAGTCGGTTGCGTCAGGATTTTCTGAAGAAGTAATCTCGTATCAGCCGGGCTCGATCCTGTAGACCTTCATGCAGATTAACGACGTAGGTGCGCGGCGAATGAAAAAGCAATCCAACGAAGTCGGCATTGTAACCAGATCTCCTCGGGCGGCCTTTTGCTTCTGCGGATTAAGGACGCTTGTCTCGGTAGTGTTACTTGCGGTGATCACGTTAGCCGACAGCAACCTCCTCACGTTGCAGGGCCAGCAAAAGACGATCTACTTGGCTCCCGATGATCACACGGACTATTTTTGGACGGCCGATGACGTACAGTACCGGGCTGCATTCATCGAAACTCTGGACTACTACATTGATCAAATCGACCAAACACAAAACGATCCCGAACCGTTTCAGGCGCGATGGAATTGTGACGGCACGCTTTGGCTGTGGGAGTACGAGCATAATAAATCAGTGGCCGAATTTAAGAAGTTGATGAACCGTGTAGCGGACGGCCATATTTCATGTCCGCTTAACGCTTTGGTTTCAACCTATGGGGCTCAACCGGCTGAAGCGGTGCTGCGCGGGATGTATTATGCGGGCGATTTAGAGCGTCGATTTGACGTGCGATTTCCCATGGCCGTTTCGATGGAGAATCAAACATTGCCTCAAGGGCTAGGAGCGCTCTGGGCAGGTGCTGGTGCTCGGTATTCTTGGAAAGGTGTGTGTGGATGCGCGACGAAGATGCCGTATGCTGACCTCCAACGGCGCGACCACGAAGTGTACTGGTGGCGTGGTTTGGACGGCAGCCGGATTTTAATGAAATGGTATTCGTTGGGAGACAGCAACGAGTCGCTTGGAGGGTACGCCGAGGCGCGAAAGCCAAATGAGGCAGTAGCTTTCATCAATCAAAACACAGCCTTTCAGCAACGACATCCGTGGCGGACGTTTGGTTTGTTTGGGTACGGTTGGGACGATCTGAAAACGCTCTCCGATCGCTTCCCAAAAGACGCGCGGCGGCTGACTAATAAGAGTCAGAAAGCTGTTGTCTCTAACATGGAAGATTACTTTCGCGATTTCGAAAGGCAATATGGAGGCCAGATTCCTGTTGAGTCACGTGCTTACGGAAATGAATGGGATTTGTTGTGCGTTTCGATGGCAGAACAAACTGCGCGCGTGCGACGAGCGGTTGAAAAATTGAGAGCCGCCGAAGCGATTGCCGTTTTTGTTGCTAGAGAGGATCCGGAGTTCTGGAACAGAAGGAAACCACAGCGTGATCTGGCACACCTGAATCTTGGGTTGTATTGGGAACACGATTGGACCAGCGACTCCACAGAACAGTTGCGGCAAAAGCGTGCGGCATGGCAGAAGAAACTTGCCGACCAGATCTCAACCTACGTGGATGAACTTTACGCAGATGGTTTGGCTGTGGTCGGCGGTATGATGCGACCTGTCGATTCAGATGGAAACGACAGACTGACCAGAGAATCTTTCGCGGTATTCAACCCGCTGGGGCATACGCGATCTGGCTTGGTGGAAGTGTTGGTTTCCAGTGAAGCGGTTGTCGATGTCGTCGAACCGAAAAGTGGTAGGTCATTACCGTGGTATCGGCAACCAAACGCGCCTAACCTATTGTTGGTTGAAGTTGAATCGGTTCCCGCGATGGGGGCCAAAGTGATTGAGGTGAATCAGGGCGTCACACCGGAAGTTCGGTCGGCGGTAACAAGCGTAAGTGCTGAAAAACAAACCGTGTTGGAGAATCAGAAGCTACGTGTCACGATCTCCGGCGGGAGGATTTCTGGAATGTTTTCCAAAACGCTCGGTCGGGAATTGGCCGGCCCGCGTGGCTTGAATGTTTTGGTGGATGAACTGGCCGGTTTGCAAGTTCCGCTAAATGTTTCGTCTGTTCGAAAGACCGCGCGAAATTCCGTAACGATCGTTTTTGACCAGCCAATCTCCCGATCGGTTACTGTTTCCTTAAGTGGGGAAAACGACTGGATTGATATCGAAAATCGAATAGACCAGAATTTTTCGAAGACGCTTTCTTGGGCGTTCGATTTTGCGGCTTCCGATAACCTTCAGCTACACCACGAAGAAGTCGGCGCGATACTTCGCGGCGAAATCGAGTCGCGTGGTGGTCACTATGCCGGGCGCAATGCACGCTACGACTGGTTGACAGCGGGCCACTTTGTCAATCTGTCAGACGATGTGGCGGAAGTAACCGTGAGTAATCTTGACTGCTGCTTTTTCAAGTTTGGCGATAGTACGCCCCGAAAGCTCGACACAAAACACGCGCGGTTGCGTTTTCTGATTGGGGGACAAGTTGACGGCCCAAAACTTGGCATTCGCAGCCAGAACGGAGACAGTAGTTTTATGCAGCGTTTTTCAATTGGCGTAGGTGCGTTAGGCAAGAAAGTGCGTGAGCCTATGGCGTGGGCTTTGGAGAGAACCAATCCTCTGGTCGCGATACCGCTAGGAGAAGCGTCGCCGGGCAATGGCGAGCGGTTGACCAATCCATTGGAGCCTTTGGTAGAAGTTGGTCAGCGAAATAAAGATCTGCCAAACTCTGTGATGCTGTGGGCTTTGAAACCCCCGGAGGATTCCGGTTCAAATAAATCTAGGAGTTTTGTGCTTCGTGTATGGAACGTTGCCAATGAATCACGTGAGGCGGTGGTTAAGGTCAAGGGACTGGCAAGCGCTCAGCCCATCACGCACATTGAAACGCCGTTAGATCCAGTGCGAAGCGTTGCGGGAGAAGAAATCAAAATCGTTCTCGGCGAGCGGTTCTCGGTCAAACTGGCGGGCCAGCAGATGATGACATTTTTAGTCGAACTTGCAGATTAAAATTTGAGATGAGGTACTCAGGTCTAACACTGGTCTAGCGCGTGCTGGAAGTTCCACGGGCAGCACCGTCGGCGATACGTGCTGATGGTTGTTCGACAGGCGACGTCAAATAGACGTGTCGCGCTGATTCATGTTTTGAAATGCGTATGTTCCAGTCTAGTGCTTTGCGAAGTTCATCAATGTGATCTGGTGTGGAGACCAAAATCGCATTCGGATGTGCTTTCAGATATTCTGCGGCTTTGTAGGTTTCTGTTTCTGGAAAATGCTTGATCGGTAAATCTCCCAACAGCAATTGCGGTGCAAAATTGTCTCGGGCGAAGAAGACAACTTGCTTACCTAAAAATTCGTTTTGCTGCTTCATCTGCGCAACACTGTTCTGGATCGAGCGTGTTTGCGAAACTGCCGGAATGATTCGGTGTGCGATCAGTGAGGAAAGGAATAAAGCCAGCAAGCAGTTGGCCGACCAAGATATCGCTGGATGAGTGCGACGATTGCAGGCGATGGCCGTGACGAGAACGGTCAGTGCGGCTGACCACATCATAAACGCTTTTGAAGCGGTCGCCGATGGAAGTGCGTACAGCATAACAACGCTGACCACTGCGATCCAAAAGGCCATGTTCAATCCAAGCTTAACTGGCAAACGCCGGTAGAATGTCGGAATCGGATTGTTCTTGAAATTCAACCAAGTTCGAGGACTGAGGTTGAGGGAAGTGTCTTCGGATTTGAGACGCTCAAAGATGTTGACGTCTAAGATCGCGCCGATCAACAGGCATAAGGTGGGGATGGCGGGGAAGATGTAGGTCGGTAATTTCGCTTGGGAAAGAGAAAAGAACACGAACAGCCAAAGCGGCACAATCAATAGGTAGCCATGTGCTTGGGAACGTAGAACGCGGACTTCGGGTTTCCGTGTTGCGAGAAATTTTATTGCTGTCCAAAGGAGTTGCGACGCGGGAAACATCACGACCAAGATCACAGGCACGAAAAACCAAAAGGGCTGTCGGTGATTGAAGGCCGTCGTGAATCTTACGAAGTTGTGCTTCCAAAGAAAGTGCGTCACAAAATCAGGAGTGGCGATCATGGTACCGATATACCAAGGACCTGCGATCAGCAAACAGGGAATGGCCCAGTAGGCGATTCGGCGAGTCTTGTTGAAGATGGGCGTTCCGGTCAACCAAGAAAACAAGATGACCGGCGGCAGACAAATCACCAACATCACAGGACCTTTGGACAGTAGCCCTAAACCAGTACAAATACCAGCGACAATCCACCAAGCTTTGCGAAAGCGTCCGTCAAAACTCCCTGTATAAACACTCAGTACCGTCGCTGTCGCAAAAAGAGTCAGCGCGCTGTCCATCGTTAAAAAGCGACCGGCAAATGGGATGCCGCAGCTAAGCAGTGTCAGCATTGCTCCCATCCAAGCTGCTCGAAAACCAACAATACGTTTCCCGGCAAAAAGAACGACGATGATACAGGCCATCATCATGATCACCCCTGGCATGCGGGATGCCACTGCGCTGATGCCAAGCATCTGGTAACTGAGCGCTGTCGCCCATGCCATCAAGGGCGGTTTGTCCCAGTAGTGGGTCTGGTTCAGCTCCAACGCCATCCACTGGTTGTTCTCGAGGACGTTCAACGCAATTTGCGCATTGCGGGTTTCGTCCGGTTCGAACAGGGGATAGTTAAGCTGAAAGCCAAGCACCGAAGCGCTTGTGATGAGGAGAATACTCCATGCCACCACACGTTTCAGTTTTGCACCGGCTCCCATCGAGCGACTGCTCTGATAGTTGCCGCCAAGCTTCGGAAACATCGTGTCGCGGAACCAAAATTGAACAGCGCTCGTGAATGCCGCTGTTACTGTACTTGAATTTACCTTCATTGGGTGATTCGGATCCGCGCTAAGCTGGCGCGGTAATGAGACCGCAGGCGATGCGGGATTAAATTGAGCGCGAAGACAAGCGTCGAGGCGAATGGCGGAGGCTATCTTCCACGTTGAATTGTTCGTGTGAGTAAGACGCATTGTTGAGTTGACAATGGTCTTGATCGTGTTTGGTTGGTTGTCGATAAAGATCGCTGTTGGCATCAAAGCGGAAACGGGATGCTTGAACAGCAGCCTTGACAACATGCTGAAGAACCAGATCAACAGCTTGGTCAATCGCCGGGCCGGTGCATCGCCGGGCCAGTAGATGCACTGGACGGGATTATGGTCCAGCTGCTTTTCCGCCCACCGCCATTGGTCAGCATCGATAAGCGCGTTGTCGTCAAGGATGATGATCGTATCGTGTATTGATTTCCGCAGTCCTTCTCTCAACGTTGTGCACAATTGACTGCGCTGAGGAGTGGTTGTTTCGGCTGAAAGCGTGGGGTCAATACGGAGAAAATCTGCACTCCATTGGTTCTCTTTTGCTGCCTTGTCCGCTAGGTCTGTGATTTGAGCGGCGTGTTCTCGACCAGCGGTGATGACGATGGATACTTTTCTGAAACGCTGATTCATTTGGTGTGGCGGCTTGAGGAGTGGAAATAGACGGCAATTACGGGCGCAGAAGTTTCCAAAAAGATGTGTTCGTATTTGGCGAGACGATAAAGATTGCCAGCAAACTGGTCAATTCCAATCTGGCGTGGCAGGAGAGTGTGCGGATTGATATTGTCTGGGAAATGTCCGCTTCGCCATTAAAAAAACGTTTCTTGAATTCTGCGATGATCGGGTTGCTGGTCGTGTTGGCGTTCGCCGGCGCGGTGTCAAGCATCGACGCACTGGCTCTCAGTTTATTTTGTAGTGAGGGACAACCCGGTGATGTGAAGAAACTGATCGCAATGTTTGAGATCTTTGGGCATGGAACGGGCGTTCTCGTGGTTGCTTTGTTGGTATATGTTCTTGATCCTGACGGTGTTCGGCGATCACTGAAGGTGTTGGCCTGTGGTTTTCTAGCCGGGTTGGCGGTGGTCTGTGTTAAACCGTTTCTGATCCGCGTGCGGCCTTCTAAATTGGACATGCTGTTTGAGGATGCTGTGGCGATTGAAAGCAAGATTGGGTTTCAGTGGTCGGCTGATTTTTCAGCCAAATCGACCGATGCTGCCAGCGGATTCTTTCATGATGCGCTTCATTCGTTTCCCTCAGGGCACACCGCAACGGCCTGTGCGTTGGCATGGTGTTTAAGTCGAATGTATCCCAATGGTCGATTTGTATTCTGGGGCTTTGCCGCAATGGTGGCGGCCCAGCGTTTGTTCGCTCAGGCGCACTATCTATCCGATACGATTGCCGGAGCAATAATCGGGGTTTTGGTTGCCACAATGGTTAATCGTTTTTGGGTCGAAGCTATCCCGTCACCTGTTGAGTGATCAGAACCTAAACGTTCCTCCAAAATAGGCACCGCTGAAATAGAGACTGCCGGTTTGAATTTGGTTAGCATCGCTAAATGCACTGATTGAACTGCTCTGGTCTGGACTGAGAGCGACAGAGGTCAAGAGCAGGCCCTCGTATCCTGCCCGTAGCGTAAGTCCATCAAGGGCCCGATAAGCTACTCCCCCACTGAAGCTGAAGAATCCTGTATTGGTATCTTCTTCGGTTTGAGTGTTGTTGTTGGAAGTTCGAGAGTCCACGGTGATTCGGTTGAATCCGTAACCGGCATCCACTCCACCCTCAAGATAGACTTGGTTGACAATTGGTCGGTACAGGCGAGCCATTATTTGTCCCCCGAATATTCTGTTCTCTGTTGTTGAGAAGAATCCACTTACGTCCGTGGCAGTAGTGGCAGTGGTAGAGTTGGGGTCTTCGATAAACTCGATGTCGAATTCTTCCTCGAGCTTGATGTATCGCATGCCGAATCCTATTCTCAGTCGCTCACCTGTTCGCCGCCAAACGTTAGCCTCGAGGTTGCTTAGCTCAGATCGATAGATGGCTTCGTAAGAGTCCGCAGGTTCAGTGGGGATGCCGCCGAAAAATCCGGGGGTGATTCCTTCTCCCTCAAGGGCTAGTGATCCATTAAAGTCTTCGAACTGGTAGTACACTAGCTCAAATCCTGTTCCGCCGTCGTCTGCGATCATGAACCGATAGCGTAGCGTTGTATCGTTTCCTGGATCGATATCGGCTAAGCTAAATGTTTCTCCTGCATCGTTGATCGCGAAAAAATTGTCCGCTGCTGCACCTCGAGTGAAGTACAGGTAATCAATGCCAAGCTGTAAATGTAAACGTCCGTCGTACCAACGATCGTTGGTTGCAGTAGGTGATTCCCACAGTTGGCTAGCGTTACTGCCTCGCCACCGGGGCAGTGGTTGCGGTGGCGGCACGCTCTGTTGTAGCGACGCCAGCGGTTGCGGCGGAGGCGTCTTTCCGAAGATCTCCACATGCGCGAGACTTGTGGCACCGTTTGGAACCTGTTTGGAAGTCGATGCTTTGGAAAAACCTGTGGAGGGCTTGTCGGGCTGAACGATCCAGTCATCGCTAGGTTCGAACTCCCCTACGATATCCGTGTACACCGACCCATTTGAGGGTTGGTACGGACTTGAGGCTGTTTGAGCTTGAACGGAGTGGGCTGCCAGAATCAATACCACCATTAGGATGGGTTGTAGGCACTTCATGGATCTGTCCGGTGGCTAGGTATAATCGTCTCAGTAAGTCTTCAGCAGTCTTGTCCAGCCTCGTGCCGGCAAGCGTTTGCTCGTGACATGCGTTTCATCCTGAGTATCCGTATCGACCCAGATGAGCGCTCCCTGAATCATATTGAGAACAGCCGCTTTTATCGGAACCGCCGTGAGAAGCATTATGAACGTTAAAGCTGTTTTAATTTGTAACGGTTATGCGGCTAATACCTGCTTCGTAGCCGCTCTTTACCCTATCGAATTGTTAGAGTTTGCCACTTAAGGAAGTCAGGTCACTATCAATGACTTCTAAGGTTGTGTAGCCTCGCAGAAGTTGACCCAGTCAGATGCAGTGTGAGCGCAGTGGTCTCCGCACAAAAACGGGGCTCTGAGATTTGGCCGCAAACCCTTTTAATAGGGCTATTCGGTACCCGAAGTTGATTGACGGAAGCTGGAGTCCAATTAAACTGGGGCAAGATATTCGACCACGCAAGCGACGCGTTTTTCTTGCAATCGCCCAAACGTGTTTCTTGTATTCAATTTACTCCTTCGCCCCGCGATCCCATTCACGACGCGGCAAGCCGACTAGCCCGTCCAATAAGTATTAAGTATCACTATGAGCATCGCGATTGTTACCGGTTCAGCTGGCCTAATTGGCTCTGAAGCATCCCGTCATTTTGCTAAACAAGGTTTGACCGTCGTCGGTATAGATAACGACATGCGTGCCGAGTTTTTTGGAGCAGAAGCTTCAACCCAGTGGCAACAGAATCAACTAATGGAAGAGTTGGGTGACTCCTATGTTCACGTCAACGGCGACATCCGCGACGATGACATGATGGAACAGCTGTTCAAAAAATACAACACGGACATCAAGTTGATTGTTCACACTGCCGCGCAGCCTTCTCATGATTGGGCTGCTCGGGATCCCAAGAAAGACTTTACGGTCAACGCCAACGGCACTTTAAATCTTCTGGAAAACACTCGTCAGCATGCACCCAAGGCAGTGTTTATCTTTACTTCGACTAACAAGGTCTATGGAGACACACCCAACCGTCTACCGCTGGTCGAGCAAGATCTGCGTTGGGAAATTGATCCTTCTCATGAATTTAACAATGGAATCCCCGAAAGCATGTCAATCGACAGTTGCATGCACAGCCTTTTTGGTGCGTCGAAAGTTGCGGCCGATGTGCTGGTTCAAGAGTACGGCAAGTACTTTGATATGAATACTGCTGCCTTCCGTGGTGGCTGCCTGACTGGCCCCAACCACAGTGGAACACAGCTGCACGGTTTCTTGGCTTACCTTATGAAGTGCACAATGTCGGGGAATCCCTATACAGTTTTTGGGTACAAAGGCAAACAAGTTCGAGATAATATTCACAGTTACGATCTGATTCAGGCCTTTGATCATTTTTACAGAGCGCCTCGGTCTGGTGAAGTCTACAATATTGGCGGTAGCCGATTTAGTAATTGCTCAATGCTAGAAGCCATTGAGATGTGCGAGGAGATTACCGATCGCAAATTGGAGCACACTTACAAAGAAGACAATCGGATGGGGGATCACATCTGGTACGTAAGTGATGTTAGCAAATTCCAGTCGCATTATCCGGACTGGAAGTTGACAAAGAACGTTAAGACGATTCTCACGGAAATCTACGAGCACAATACGACTCGTTGGGAAGAAACGGTTGCCTAATTTTGCTCCTTTCTTGCTTCTGCCGATCTGTTCTGGATTCTAATTGATGATTGATAAAGGCAAACACAATATCATCGGTGTCAATGTGTGCGCGGTGGACTACGAGTGCGCTGTCAATAAGATCATCGATGCCGCCAAAGCTCGTCGTCCTCTGGGCGTTTCGGCGTTGGCAGTCCATGGTGTGATGACTGGCGTGATGGACAGCGTTCACCGACACCGCCTGAATCAATTGGAGCTTATTGTCCCAGACGGCCAACCGGTGCGTTGGGCATTGAACTTGTTGCATGGTTGTAAGCTGAAGGATCGCGTCTACGGTCCAAATCTGATGCTGGAGACTTGCGAAAAGGCTGCCGAAGAAGGCGTGGCTATCTTTTTGTTTGGCGGTAAGCAGGAGCTGCTCGATAGGCTCGAAACCCAACTAATTGGTAAGTTTCCCGATCTGAAGATATCAGGGAAGCTGGCCAGCAAATTTCGCACAGTGTCAGCCGAAGAGAAGCAGGAAATCATCGACACAATCAACGCCAGCGGAGCCGGTATCACGATGGTCGGTTTGGGATGCCCTCGTCAGGAAGTATGGGCGTACGAATTCAAGGACCATGTCAACATGCCGGTTCTGGCTGTCGGTGCCGCGTTCAATTTTCACGCGGGTGAACTGGCCCAAGCACCGCCCTTTCTACAGCGATGGGGCCTTGAGTGGTTCTATCGATTGACGCGTGAGCCAAAACGGCTTTGGCGGCGATATGTAATTCTGAATCCGTACTACGTTTCTTTGGTCGGGTTGCAGCTGCTGCGTCTGAAGAAGTTTGATCCTGAAGCCACGGTGATTCCAGAAAAAGAAATCCTTTACGGATAGATCTCTGGTTGGTTGTTGGGGGCGACGTAGTTAAACCGACGATCACTTTGTGACCGACTCGCGACTTGATTTCGGTCAAGCGTCAAAGTCCAGCTTGTATCGGTTGCCCGATTTTACGCTTTCGTGAGCCCCTACAACGATCTTCATGGCTCGGTAGGCATCAGTTGCGTCGGTTCCATTGGGGATTCCGCCGGTAACCAGTCGCTGAAAACGGTCCAGCATCATCTCGCCCACGGCGCGTTCGGAATCAAGCGACTCGGTGTGCTGCCCAGCATCATCGAACCAAATCAAGTTAGATGGTAAATCGATAAAGGCCATCCCATTTTCGCAGCACACTTGCAATGAGGCCGGGCGGCGGAAGGATAATGCATCCTGCCACCGTTCTGGGATGTAATGCCCAACACTCAACTGGACCATCGGGCATTTGGCAGCCTGCGGGTTGGGAGTTTCTTCGGTGTCCGCCGAATAAGCGGGGAATTCGAGACTGGCCATCTGATAAAACGTGGCAATTCCCCCTGAAGGATCTCCATGGGCTGCACTTACAATCGAAGCAGGGTCGGCTCCGACAAGATACCGGCACCAATCGACCAGTTCCATCATGTTTCGCCACACCACCGGGCAATGCTGGCCTCGTCGCAAACGATCGTTCTGATCCTCGACCGGTAGACGTTGATGGCAAAACATAAGTCGCGGCTTACCTAAACGCGTTGCGATCAGTTCTTTCAATCGAATTGTTGCTGGCGCGTATCGGCGAGGTAGTTCGGCCATGAACGGAATGCCCGAATCGCGAATATGTTGTTGAATAGAATCTGCTTGCTCTGGCGTCACGTCCAAGGCCGCGGAGCTGTAAACCGCTTTTCCTCGCTGGCAGGCAACTTCAATGGGCAGCGGCCCGTACCATTGCGGCGACAAAGCTAACACGGCATGCACATCATCTCGGTCAATTAGGGCTCGGAAGCCATCGGTTGCGACGGCGTCGAATTCGTTGGCCACAAGCCGAGATTTTTCCGCGACCTCGCAACAGACGGCGGTGACTTCAAATCGGTCCGACAACGCGCGAAGGGCTGGGGCGTGGCGTATGTTCCACTGGTCCCCCAAACCAATTAATCCAACTTGAAGTTTGCACATAAGGTGAGAATGCTGGGACTGCGAACAATGGAGGGCTACAAAACCAAATTATAGCACCCCGATTTCTGGTGTGGGCGCGAATGTGGCGACCTATGCGGCCTTTCGCGGTGCCAGAATCAGATCATCGGTCCCAATAATGCCAACGACCGTCAGATCGATGTTAAGCGGCAGCCCTTCACATTAAGCCATCGTCGCTCACAAAGGTGTCCTCTGCCGAGCGCCAATTTGCCTCATGATTTCTTTGTCGCTTCTCCGCCGAATTCCCCTTTACATAATCGTCCGCAAAACCGTTTCGACTGCGCGTTCGTGTTTCCCTTACATCCAACACTTCTTAACGCAATGGGCAAGTGCGAGCGTAATTTGACGCACACGTTGGGTGTTTGATCAAACTTCTGCTTGCACTTAGGACGATAGATAAATTGGTTCAGGATCTCTCTTATCGAGTCGCCACAAAACTCTCGAACCGATGTTAATGCCGGCACCACCGGCTGTAGGGATACGTTAAGCAGAAACGGTCGATCAAGCTTTGGCAGTCCACGCCAGAGTTGACTGTGTCACGGAAGAAAAAGACTATGAGATTGATTATTGCGATGGTGATGATGGCGACATTCAGCTTGGCGGCCAGCCAACTAAATGGGCAGCAATACGGTTACGCGTTGGCGGACCAACAGTACTACTCTGCTGAGGACGTCGGCCAACAGCCCAAGATGGCCAAGTCATACCGGGAGGCCTATCAAGACGCTCAGGCGGGCGACAAGCCGTTACTGGTTTTAGTTACGGCAACTTGGTGTCCACCGTGTCAGATCATGAAGCAGACGACCATTCCTGAGTTAATGAGGAAAGAGTCGTTTAAAGATTTCCACTATGCGACCGTTGACCTTGACGAAGAAAAGGAACTCGGCAAGCAGCTTATTGGCTCCCGAGGTCTGCCGCAACTGATCATGTTTGAGCAGGAGAACGGCAAGTGGGTTCGACGTTACCTGCGAGGGATACAGACGGTAGAGACGGTTGAAGCGTTCGTTGCTCAAGCGTCAATGTTTCGCACCGCCGATGCGCAATTTTCAAACAATCTTATTGACAAATAGTCAGGTGAACGCTTTGGCGGACCGCATGAGGACGTCGGTGATAATACCCGTGCTCAATGAGTCTGGCATCATGAAGAAGGCCATCTCAAGGGCTTGGGCTGCCGGGGCCTTCGAAGTCATTGTTGTTGACGGTGGAAGCGACGACAACACGGCAAAATTTGCGCGCCAGTGCAATGCGCGTCTGCTCACAAGCGATGCGGGACGCGGCCAGCAGATGAATCTTGGTGCTGCCGAGGCAAGTGGCGAGATCCTTCTTTTTCAGCATGCCGACAATTGGCTGCCTAGCAACGCGCTTCACCAAATCAGCGCTGCGATGTCTGAAAGCGATCGCCACGGTGGGGGATTCCGCCAAAAACTGCAAAGCAACCGATGGATTTACCGACTGGTTGAAGTTGGAAACGCATACCGAGCGCGTTACCAGCGTTTGGTTTACGGGGATCAAGGAATGTTTGTGCGACGCAGTGTCTTTGAGCAGCTGGGTGGATTCGCCGAGATACCTTTGATGGAAGACTATGAGTTTTCGCAACGTTGTTTTCGCGATTCGGCGCCGCTTCTGCTTGATGGGCCAATCCATGTCGACGTCAGGCGCTGGGAGCGCAATGGAGTCATTCGTACGACAATCACTAATTGGCGAATCGCTAGAGCTTGGCGTCGAGGCGTGGACGCAAATGAACTCTACGACGTTTACTACAAGAGCTAACGCTGATCATCGAATTTAGCCGAGATCGAGTGAAGTGGTCACTTGTTGCCGCGCGAAAAATCGAGCACCAGCCAGTGCGCATCGTCGAGCATCTGTTCTTCATTGCCGAATCGTAGCGGGAATCCGCCCCGCATGGGGTTGGGAACGCGAATGCCTATTCGCGGAAGCTCCAGTACATCATCCGGTAGTGATAAACGCCATGAAGCAGTGGCTCCGGGCATTACCTCGTTCAGTTTCCAGTCATTGGGAATTCGAGAGACCGGCTTATTGTCGTGGCTGAGTAGAGCCGTCTCGATATTCCAAGTGTGGTAGAAAGGCGCTATGCCTTGGTTGCTAACTTTGATTTGGACCGTTGCCGCGCCGGCTTCAGATGTCAGAGCTGCCGAATTAACTGTCAGGCGATATCCCATCGGAGCCGTTTTCGCTTTTGCCATTGCGATCAGCTTTTTTGACGGAGGTTTGAGAAACATTCCGCTGTCCATCAGCCAGCTGACGTGAGTGTGTTGTACGCATTTGTCGAATTCCTGTCCTTTGGGAGAGCAACCGGGATCCTCAAACACGCAGCCCCACGTTTCGGGGCGAATCTCGCCACCAATCGGGCTGGTTTTCCACTTCTCGACTGCTGCCGGACCGGCGGCTTCGAGGAGGTTACCGTAAAACCAATCGTCATCTGATTTTCCCGTCGGGATTGTTGCCCAAGCGAACGAGTCATCATGATAGCCAAAATTCCGGTTTGCGTTGCTTGCGTATTGGTAATTACGCTCGCCTGCGGGATACCGAAGATGAAGTTTTGTCTTAGTGAAAGCTGCCTCGTACGCGTCCATGACCTCCTCTTGGACGATTTTAGATGCGAACAATTTCGGTTTTGGATAATCATGCCACTCCCCCCACAAACCCAACATTCCCACCGTCAGCCACGCGACGCGCGGGTCACCATCGTATTTTTGCCCCAAAGCGGAAATGAAGTTTTTCATCATCTTGCGAAGTTTTGGGTCTTCGTAGTCAGGAGTGTGAATCCGGCCGTCGTCAGATTTCCATCGCTTAACCTTTAAGCCGTCGTCGATCAGGTACTTGGGAATCGCCGTTGGTTCTCCGGGGTATTCCATGTAAACGCGAAAGGTACACTGGCAACCTCTGCTTGAGGTTTGTTGCAAAATCTCTTCCAAAGTCGTCCAGTCGAAGTCTCTTTCGCCTTTGACCAATTTCGCCAAAGGGACGTAAGCGAACTCGACCGAGTGCGGGAACACCTTTGCCATTGATTTAGCAAACTGGGTTCGAGCTGCCTCATCACTGCTTTTGGGTGCCTGTGGCATTTGGGACGCGTACGGTACAAGTCCCCGCAGTGGATTATCCAGTGGTGGCTCGCGCCAATTCAGACGAATTGAAATTGCCGCGTCATCGGCAACTGAAGTCTGCGAAAGAATGGTCCGATGGCTTGTCGCTAGAGCACACATCAACACTATTGATATTTTCAGAACACGTTTTGCTATCGTTTTTTCAACTAGTCTCATGAATCGGCCTCAATGAGGGTGAACAATTGAAATTCTCTAGGCCTGATCATGCTATTGTTGATACATCGAAAGCATGCTCTGAGCAACTTCTGCCATGGAGTCCCTAATCTCTTCGGGCTTGAGGATTTCAGCTTCGTGCCCCAGCGCTAGAAGGCGAGGCATGATCTCAAGTTCGTGGGTCACATCGGGAATGGTCAACTGCACGTCACCATTGTCCAGCTTTTTAACCTCCTGTTCAGGATGCCAAGGGTCTTCGGAGATCGAGGAGGCGTGCACCGCGTCGATTCGAATGACAAAATCCCGTGGGTCTTCATTGCTTCGAAAGATGCTTAACGTGTTGCCAAAGAAATTATCTAAGTCCAGATCCTCTGGAGGCTTAAACCTGCTATCCAGTAGCTTCGCTTTCTCGAACCGATCTAGCTTCCAGACTCGCACGCGCGTCTCCGGATCTTCGACTTCGTTGGCCGCAGCGATCACGTATAGGCTGGACTTATGTAGACACAATTCATAGGGCTCAATCATACGCGTCTTGGCGGGTTTGCCCATGCTCTGGTACACGATCTCCAGAATCCGGTGTTCGAGAATCCCTCGGTTGATTGTCTTGATGATGCCCAACTTTTCTTCGTACGACTTGGGGCTCAATCCTTGAACTCGCAGAATCTTGCGGTACTTCTCGTAGTGAGATAGGACGCTGTCGGGAATATCCTCTTGAATTTTCTGCCAGAAAGTTTCGATGCCCATCCAAAATGGCGTTCCCATCAGTGGATGCATCAACTGTCGCCCTAATGACAACGCAATCAACTCGGTCGCCGAGCAACTGATTTGGGTCGTTGTTTTGGCACGCGGGCCAAGCTTCCAAACTTTGCCACGTTGTTCGTCGTGGTTGTCGACATCGATTCCGGCGGCTTGTAAAGCTTCTAGATCGCGGCGGACGGTGCGCTGGTGAATGGAAGCCAACCCCAGTTCCTCAACCAGATCATCAGAGAGTTCCTTGAGCGTCTTTCCGTAACGCACCCGTTCAAGGATCTGGAGGATTTTGTGTTGGCGAATGAGTTGTTCGTTGCGTGCCATAATTGATGTTTCCGTTTGCCTAGCAGAGTGCTTGCCTAATAGCGAGCTTTCTAGTGGTTGGTCAAAGCTGAAATGATCAGTTAAGCGTAGTGGATTTCGCCAGAAATCCTTGGCTGATTAGGAATTCTGGCGAATCCCACTACATGTCAACTCAGCTCTGAAAGACCACTAGTTTGACCAATCGATGATTATAACTGCCTCGGACCACTTGGCGTATGGGAGCGGCGGGAGTTGGTTGCTGGCAGGTTTGACCGGCTTGACAGTTGACACGGTCAAGATTCCCTTGGCTTTACTGGCACGGTAGCTCTCAGATGATGGGGGCCGAAGAGTTCGCGCTCTTTCGCTTTCATGTTCGAAATCCTAAATCCAAATCTCGGCCAAGATTTAGGTTGACGCAATCATTGAAATCGGTACGACCAACCTTTGAAATGTTAATACTAAAGATCATTTGCCGTTTGGCCGGCCCGTTGGCGAACTAATTCCTAATGAGAGGGGTATCTTTACCTGGGCACGGATGCCTCTGTTGGCCTGACCGACAGTATTCAATCCTTTGCCCCCACGTCTGCGTGCTTCTATGTCCAAATTCAGCCAACGCCGTCCTTGCGAATCCAAAACTCAACCGACCGATTCGCCCTCAAGAAAATTCTATGTGCGTTCTGGGAAAGAGCGTCTCCTCGTGTTAGCGATCGACGCAGAAGTGGCCGCACTTCGATTTATCCACAACGTGTTTAAGGGCTGGCTGATTTCTGGTCCGAAGCAAGTGAACAATAAACTGCAGTTGCTTGAGGCCAAACCGATGAAGCCGCTGCTTGATCGGATGGACAGGAAAATTTTCATAAGCGAGGCGGGCTTCACTCGCAGCGAGGCTGGCGAATTCGCAACCAGCTTGGTCGTCGCACGCTGGCGTATGCAGATCGCTTCTCTGGAGAAGATCATTCGCTCAAAGAGTTAATATATGAGGCAGGCGAAGATCGAGTTTGTTGGCTTCATCGAATGTTTTGTCATCATTTCTAATTTGCTTGATTGTGATTGTCGGCGCAGTTAAAATCTCAGGCGGGATTCTAAAGCCTCTTTTCAATACTGTGTGTCATGAGCTTATTCATTAAGAACCTTCTATTTGCCGTTGCCGCCTCGACCTTGTCAGTGACCACCGTGTGGGCGCAAAGCCAACTGCCGACGATCGATGAGGCAATGGCAATATCGAAGCGGTCTGGTGCTCCGATTCTCGCAATGGCGGGGCGCGATTACTGACCGCCTTGCAAGGCATTGCAAAAGCGTTTGGAAACAGATACTTCGCTTTCGCAGTTCGTGGGACAGTTCGTTCCTCTGAAAGTAATATCTTCGGGTGAACAGTGGCAGCAATGGGCCAGCAAGTACAAAAAGGAAGGTAGCGGGATCCCAATCATTTACGTCGTGCGGGCCGATGGAGAGCAGTTGTATGGAAAGTCTGGCGCTTTGACAGGGGGCGCGCTTCCGCAAATGTTGGCAGCCGCCTCGCAGCAAAGCGGGCGCGTGTTAAGCGAATCAGAATCTCTGCTGTTGGAAAAATGCAACGAGGCAGCTGAACAGGCATTGAGCGAGAATTTGTACCTAGAAGCTGCTGAGGCACTAGCGCCGGCCGCCAAAATTGGTTCATTGGGAGATCTTCAGAGCTTCGCGGAGCCCGCTATGAAGTCTGATGAACTTTCAAAAACAATTTTGGAACACGCGCTTTCCGAATTGAAAGAAGTCGAAGGGAAACTTGAGGATCCGGAAACGGTCTTTGAAGGCGTTGTTGAATTGGTTCAGGCCAGAGAAGCCTATTTGATTTTCGCAAAGGCAAAAGAGGCGATTGGTGTGCTGCTGAAGCAGGTCTCTCGGGACAAAGCTCAACGAGCCTTGCTCAAACCGGCCAAAGTTTTGGTGAAAGCCCGCCGAGACGCTCGGCTTCCCAAAGCTTCCGACAAAAAGCGCGCTGAAAAGGGCTTTGGATTAATTCTAAAACGGTACGGAGATTCTTCTGCGGCGGCGATTGCCCGAAAAGAGTTGACAGGTCTCAATCCCGCATCCGAATTGCTCGCTGTCCACACCCAAGAGACGGCGACCTCTATCGACGCAGAAGAACTCGGGTACGGTCAGGAGCAAGTGCGCACGTGGTCTGATTCAAGCGGCAAGTTTTCGGTTGAGGCGAAGCTGATCGAGGTCACCGAACAATATGTGCGACTGGTAAAGGAATCGGGCAAAGAGATTAAGGTTCCATTAAAGAAGCTGGACAGCGCGGCGAGGGCCTATTTAGAAAGCCGACAGTAGCCTGTTTCGCATTGCGGTCGCAGTCTGTTGCTTGAGGCGCTGCTGGACAACACAATGTTTGCTACAATGCCGCATCGCTGGAGCCACCTAGAATGTGGCGTTCGTTTTTTGCCGTTGCCAGTTGACGTTCAAGTCGCGTTGTTACCTATGACTCACTCCCATCACGCTGTTGTCTGTTTGAGCGGCGGCATGGATTCGACCTCGCTTCTGCTGCATTTGCTGGCCACAGGCTGCAAGGTGTACGGACTCTCGTTCGATTATGGACAGAAACACAAAATCGAACTCCAGCGGTTGGAGGCGAACCTTAAATATCTGAAATCTCAAGGGCACACCGTTGCATGGGATACCCTCGACATGTCACAGCTTGGAGGGCTTTACTATTCGTCGCTAACCAACAGCGATTGGGCCGTTCCTCAGGGGCATTACGAGCAAGACAACATGAAGGCAACCGTGGTGCCCAACCGCAATGCGATTTTCGCCTCTATCGCTTACGGTTACGCGTTGTCGATCGCAACACGGCAGGATACCGATGTTGATTTTTGTTTGGGCGTTCATAGCGGGGATCACGCGATCTATCCGGATTGCCGGCCCGAATTCTACAAAGCGATCGTGAAAGCCTTTGAGGTTGGAAACTGGGACAGCGAGAAGGTCCACTTGTATCTTCCGTATCTCAATGGAGACAAACTGACGATTCTTCAGGACGCTGACCGATCGATTCAAGAATTGGGGCTGGATTTCGACACAATATTCCGAAACACGATTACTAGCTATCAACCAGACTCTCAAGGGCGCTCGCACGGGCAAACGGGTTCCGACGTGGAACGCATCTTGGCGTTCCACCAATTCGGTAGAAAAGATCCGGTGGAATACACGCAACCTTGGGAAACGGTCTTGCAAAGTGCGCTAGCACTAGAGAAGAACGCCCAGCAACAATAGTAGTACGAGGAGGGAGTCAATCTCTCTCGTCCACTTGGTTACGCATTTGTTTTTTCGGGGGGCGAGACCGGTCGCGCTGCTGAGTACATCAAGATTAAGAGGCTGAGAGTGAGGCAGACGCCATTGATCATCGTGATGGATTGCCAAGCGAGACTGAGTTGCTCTAGCTTCAAGAGGTTCCGCCCTGCAAGGGTAGAGACGTAATTAACCGCTGGTACAAACAGCAAAAAACCAATCGCAAGCTGATGCCAACGCGGCACGCTCTCAAGCGTTTGTTTTCCAAAAAGAACCATCGCCAGCCAAGGTACGGTAATTAGCAAGCAATCATAAGAGTGATGGTAAATTGCTAATAACAAAGCCAGCATTCCAATAAAGGCTGACAGCCCAGTTGCTGAAGAGTTGTTCTCCGTCAGTGCGATTTTGCGAATGGCGAGTCCCGGTGGGATCAGCAGAGCTATCATGGCAGCGAGGTAAACATAATTGTTGGGATTCCAGTCAATAACTTTTGCAAACATGCCAACTAAATCGATTCTAGTCCAAGTGTTGACAGGAAATTCACTGACATCGTCGCGAAACGCATCTTGTCCGTATTGAATCGTGTCCCACACGGCGCTGTAACTTGAATCCGCGGCAAGCCATGTGATCCCGGCAAACGCAGCCAATCCAGATAACACCATTCCAATCATGGCTGCTTTGTAGTTGCGACGAAAAACAAGAATGATCAGCAGCGGAATGACGTAGGTAGGTTTTATCGAGGTCAGCATGATTCCAAAACCGCTTAACCAAGGAGTCTGCTTGCCGTGCTGAAATGCCATAAGTGCACCGATCACTAGCAAAGGAGTGATGTAGCCAGTGTAGAGCGTAATATGGCCTGCGCGGCTGAGGACCATGAAGCCAAAAACGGCCAGCCACCAACCGCGGTGGAACTTCATACCTGCGTATGCGAAAATTTGTTTTGCGATCCATCCAATCATGGCGAGGTTGGCCAAGCACAGTAGGACATCGGCAATGCCCATGGGAAGGATCGAAATTGGCCATAAGATGAAAAAGACCAATGGCGAGAACGGTGCACTCGGACGCGACATCACAAGATCTTCGGTCTCGTGGCTCTCGTACGGGCTCAAACCGCGGCGAAAGGCCTTGGTGTAGGTGTACAGCGAATGAAAATCGCTGAGCCCTCTAGCTGACCAGTCAAATTCAGCTTTTGGTACCGAGTAATTACTGTATGCGCGTCCGAACGCGAACACGATGCCTAGCAGCAATAATATTGTTGCAGCTGTGGCGAACCATTTGGAGTTCGTGAGGTTCTCAAACGGTATCGAATCAGGTTCTGGATCAGGTGAGTTCATGGGAATTGCGAGAAGGCGATTTTAGGCCAGTGCCAACTTCTGGGGCGTCGGTAGGAAAAATGTCCTTGTTGCGAATTTTGCCGCCTTGAGATGGCCAGTTGGTAATCAAACGCTTCGCCTCCTATTTGCTTGTCGCGACCGCCGACCGCTCGAGTTCGGCGCTCAGCACCGTTTCCATTGCCTCTTCGGCAATTGTGATTGTTTCGTTCACGTTCAAGTTGCCGCGCAAAATATACGAGGAGTTCACATAGAACAGGCCGTCGACCGATGATTTCATTGGCGGTAGCAATTGGCTGTAGTTCAGAGTAGGGATCGCCATCACACTGCGTACGCGCGAGATGTTGAAGGCCTCAACGTTGGCTCTGTCGAAGTCCGAGTACATTGTTTCTAACGCTGAGAGAAAACTCTCTTGGATTTCTTCATCCGATTTGTCAAACAATTCGTGGTCGGCGGGTACGTACTTCGGTAGGTACACCAGAGAACGGCCACCAAATTCATCGGTGTCAACGATCGTCGTCATCTCAATCACGGCCGTCATCGGTACCCAAGTGTCGGTGATATTGGTCACGTAGTAGGGGGAAATGGGCTTCTTCAAAAGGAGCGAAGCACAAACGATTCCAAGGTACTCAACTTTGTCAAACCTTTTCTTTTCATCGGCGCTGATGTCCTCGCAAACACGACTCATGATCGAGTTGGGTGTGGTCATGATGACTCGGTCGAAAGTTTCCGAATCGCGTCCTTGGAAATCTATTTTGAAACGGCCATCTTCTTGCTTTTTGATTTTGCTGATCGGATGGTCGACGCGAATGTCGACGTTCAGTTCTTCCAGTAAATCAGACATGCGGTTGATTATGCTACGGTAACCTCCCTCTACGTAGCCAAACATTTCCTTCTTCAGGCCCGTACGACGAGCCTTATACATGCGGCTGATGTGCGCCCAGATAAAGGAAGCTGCCGTGCGATGGTAGCTCTCGCCAAGCTTCGCCTTGAGCAGCGGTTCCCAGATCTTTTTAAAGGTGCCTTTGCCGGACCAGCGACTGAGCCAGTCGGCGACCTTCACCTTCTCCAGTCGTTTCCAGTTTTTGATCTTTGAGGCGTAGAAAATGGTGCCACCAAGGCGAAGTTTCTCAATCAAATTCAGCGGAGGAAACTTCAAAAACTCGGCCGTGTCAGACATGGAATACAACTTGCCATTGGTGAAGAAGCCTGTTTTGGTCTCTACCCATTTTAGGTCCTCTTTGAGTCCAATCTCTTCAACTAGATTCAACAGACGCGAATCAGACAGCAACGTTACGTGGTAGTGCCTATCCCAATGGACATCCCCGAGCTTCCAAACGGACGCGAGACCGCCGAGCGATGGAGCGGCCTCGATCAAGGTAACATTGTGACCCTGTTTCGCCATGCGAAGGGCTAGGGTCAGCCCCAACATACCGCCGCCGGCAATGGCCCATTTGGTCTGTTGCGATGTTTCGGAGGTAGTCTCAGGTTTTTCGACGATCATGGAGATTTACAAAAAGAAAATGTCGTTTGTGCTAGAGAAGATGCTGGATGTGTTGGCCCTAGTAACCGCCAAATCGGCGTTTAAGGAGCAGCTTTAGCGTTAACCAAACCGTGCTGCCCACGGCCATTTTGCTAACACCAAGTTTTTGGTCGTAACGTAACAGGAGCGGAACCTCTCCGAAAACGTATTTGAACTTTCGCATTTTTAACAGCACATCGGCCATGCAGGAAAAGCCTTTTTCAGAAACGAATTCGTCGCCGTAGTGCTCCATCGTCTCACGCAGGATTTCTTCCCTGTATGCGCGGTATCCGCAGGTGTAGTCACGAACTCCCGGAATCGGCATCACCACTTGAAACAGCATACGCGCTCCCCAAGTCATCAACACTCGAATAAATGGAACGCCCATCACCCGCGATCCGGGTTGATAACGAGACGCCGTCACCACGTCATATCCTTCGGATACTTTTTGCAATAGATTGTTGATGCAACCCGGAGGGTGAGTGTCATCACCGTCCATCGTGGTGATAACGTCACCGGGGACCGCCATTTCTAGCGCCTTCATCAGCCCCGTCCGTAAGGCACCCGGTAAGTTCTGGTTTTGCTGATGTTGAACCAGTGTCAGAGGCATGTTGCTTGATGCCTCAATCGCGATTTCGGATGTATCGTCTTTGCTCGCATCGTCAACGACGATCACGTGATAGGGGCGTCCGTTGGCAGCGAACACGGTCTTGATCTTGGACAGCAGTGACGGCAGTCCCTCGCCCTCGTTGTAAGCAGGCAGCATCACGAAGACACTTCCCGACGCGCCATTAGAGGCTGTCGCGGTGCTTCCCTGTTTTACAAAAGTCTTCACGCCCGCGAAAGTCTGTTCGGTAAACCCTTCTGGGGTAGAAGAGTTTGTGGGAGGACTTTCATTCCGGGTGTTGCGAGCAATGGTTGTCATGACAGCTTTCGAAAGTAACTCAAAAAACAGAAGAAAAGACTTGCAAGGCGAACTGTTATTTGTGCGCGGATAAATCAAGCATCGCACAGGCGTAAGCTCAAGCCTTTATGGTAGTTTGAGCCACTAGATTTACCAGCCTCGGAGTCGTCGTCGACTTGCCCACAGATTTGATCAGCCAGAATTATTGGCATAACCCGAACTAAATGAACCCGTGAAGCGATCGGTAGCCAAGGCATGGATCGACTTGTCTCTCAATGTTAACCGCCTCACGCTTTGACCTTTTTGGATGCATCGGCCGATTAAGGAGCCACCAAGCTCATTTTCCAACAGCGGTGAATCTTGCGGTTGCGAAAATCTTCGGGCACCGTCATGTTGCTGATTTCGATCGACTCAAATTGTGAAAGTTCTTTCAGTCGAGGTTTAAACTTGCGAAAATTGGTCGAAAAATAGACGACCCCGTGTGGATTAAGGACTTGCGACACCAGCGTCAGCATCTCTACGTGCTGCTCTTGGACGTCCCAGTCATCTTCGGTGCGCTTGCTGTTGGAAAAAGTTGGCGGGTCAACAACCACGAGGTCGAATCGTTGACTTGGATCACGTACCGCTTTTTCCAGAAACTCAATGCTATCGCTGGAGACAAACTGGTGTTGAGGTCCGTCGAGTCCGTTTAGTTTCAGGTTCTCCTGTGCCCACGCGAGGTAGTTCTTTGAGAGATCGACAGTTGTCGTTTCTATGGCACCGCCGTCTGCCGCGTAAACTGAGAACGATCCGGTGTAGGCGAACAGATTCAGAAACGATTTCCCTTGAGCTTGCTCACGAACCATGGCTCGGGTCGAGCGATGGTCTAGGAACAGTCCGGTGTCAACGTAGTCCGAGAGGTTTACCAAGAACTTAAGGCCGCCTTCGCTAACAGTCCGCATCTTCTTCCGATCGCCAATTTTCTCGTATTGGTCACCTTGCCGACGTTTCTGACGCCTCTTGAGAAATACCTGCTCGACGGGCACGTTCAACGCTTCGGCGGCGGTTGTTTTCATCAATTGCAACCAAGCCGAATGACGTGAAAGGCTCCGCTGGTGGGGACGCTCGTACTCGGTGATGTGAATTGCGTCCTCGTAACGATCAACGACTAAGGGGATTTCAGGAATGTCGCGTTCATAAATACGCAAACACGTGATGCCGCGCCGTGTCGGCCAACGGCGGAGGTGACGCGCCCGTTTTTTGAGTCGATTGGTAAATAGCTGAGCTTGCTCGCGGTCCTTGTCTTGCAAACCGTCAAAGACAGGTTGAACGTTGCTGACTTGTTTGTAATTGATCTGCGGAGAGGAAATTGGCGTAACCGATTCTTGGGCCGCCTCGCCCAATTGTTCCGCAAGTGACAAACCGCGAGTCTGCCCAAGAGGCGCCGCGGTGGTCTTTGCCGCGGTTTCAACCAAATTGAGTTCGGGGACGCCGTCGAAAAATCCCTTCGGCGGACGCGGGCCAAGGAACTGAAAGTAAGTGCACTCCAGTCGCCCGTTGAACAGTTTCCGCCGCCGAGTTGCCCGTTTTTCAATGACCTTTTCAAAACGATCGTAGCTGGTGATCACAAACAGTGACCAAGTAGGCAACTTTTGCATTACCGCTGGGAATTGCTCGTACAGCGGAATCAACTCTTCCTGCTGCTGTAATCGTTCACCATAAGGGGGGTTGGTGACTAGACATCCGTACTGTTGATCGTGCTCCAAAGACTCGAACGGTTTTTGCTCAAATCGAATCTGAGATTCAACTCCGGCCAGTCGCGCGTGGTACCGCGCCATGCTCAGAGATTCCTCGTCGGTGTCTGCAGCCAAGATCTGCATTTTGACATCGCGATCAATCGAATCCCGCGCTTCGTCTCGCGTTTTTTTCCAGATGTCAAAACCTATTTGCCTCCAATCGCTGGCGGAGAAATCTCGATTGATACCCGGCGCAATTTTCATTCCCATCATGGCTGCTTCGATGGGGATCGTACCGGTTCCACAGAAAGGGTCTACGAAAACACGTTCCGGTTTCCAAACCGTCAAATCTACCATGGCGGCGGCAAGCGTCTGCTTAATCGGTGCTGGCCCCATCAGTTTTCGGTAGCCACGCTTGTGCAGACTGTCGCCGGTGGTGTCGATTGTGATGGTGGCTTCATCGTTGAGAAGTGCCACTTCAACCTTGTACAGTTCACCCGACTCGTCCAGTGTCGTGGCTTTATGGAAATGCAATAAGCTCTCGACGAGCGCTTTTTTGGTCGATCGTTGAATGGCCGGGAGGCTAGTTAGTTTCGAGAGACGTGTTTTTCCAACAACCGGAAATTTTGCATCCGCCGGGAGGAACTGGGAATAGTCAAACGCCTTGATCGTTTCGAACAGCGCCTCAAAATCAGGCGCTGGAAACCTTTGAACCTCGACCAGAACACGATCAGCCGTCCTTAGCCACAGATTCGTTCGGCAAACGGCTTCCCAATCGCCATCAAACGAAACTCGACCAGGCTGAGACACACGCGGCGAATATCCAAGTGCAATTAGCTCACGCTTTACTATCGCTTCCAAGCCGAAAGCGCAGGCGGCCACCAAAATTAGTTTATTGTCTGACATGGGCCAGATTATTCCATCGTATCCGGCCAGAGGGAAGACTCAGAGTTCACCGCGACTGTAAAGAACAGAAGCTTATCGAACCCCGAAACGGTAAATAGTCTTGTGGTGAAAGGTTTCACCTGGCTTCAACAGCGTCGATGGAAAGCCGGCTTGATTTGGGGAATCAGGATAGTGTTGGCTTTCCAACGCCAGGGCCGAATGTTTGTCGAACCCGCCACTGCCGGGCTGACCATCCATCCAGTTACAGGTATACAACTGCACTCCGGGCTGAGTGGTCAGAACTTCCATCGTGCGCCCAGATTTTGGGTCATGAACCGTTGCCGCTAGGTTCAATTTTGTCAGTGTGTCGTCGGCGCGGTCGATCACATAGCAGTGGTCATAGCCGGTGGGCGTCGTCCCCGTGTTTTCAATGTCCTCACCAATCGGCCGCGCTGCGCGAAAGTCGAACGGGGTGGAATCGACATTAAGAAACGTGCCTGTTGGTATGCCCTCGGCCGAGACTTCAACCAGTTCATCCGCCGCCAGCATCAGTTCGTGGTCGCCAATGGTGCCCTGCCCTGCCCCGGAAAGGTTCCAGTAACTGTGATTGGTCAGATTCAGGTGAGTCGGCTTGTCTGTGGTCGCGCGATACTCGATCACTAATTCATTTTCATTGTTTAAAACATAATCGACCGAGACGACTACTGCGCCCGGGTAACCGCCCTCGCCATCGGGGCTGTCGATCGAGAATCTGACGCCGACCGAGTCCGCCGTCTCAATCGTTTCCGCCTCCCAGACTTTGCGGTCAAATCCATTAGGTCCACCGTGCAGATGATGTTTGCCGTTGTTGATTGGAAGCGTGAACGATTTTCCATCAATTGAGAATTTGCCTTCATTGATTCGATTGGCGTAACGGCCCACCGTTGCACCAAGGAAGGACTGGTTTGCTTCGTAGCCAGCCATGTCGCTACATCCAAGCGTTACGTTGGCCAATTCACCGTTGCGATCGGGAGCGTTAAACGCGACGACGGTAGCTCCGTAGTTAATCAATTCGACCGAATATCCGTTTGAATTAGAACACAAGAATCGGCTGACTGATTCTCCGGATTTGGTGCTCCCAAAACTAGTTTGAGAGATAGACTTTTCAGTGGACATTATCGTTAGTGAAGGCTTATAACTTGTCGTCGTTTGAATATCTTCTATGACATCGCTAATGTCAGCGGGGTGACTGCCTACAAAAACGGTTGTGTAACATCCTACGAGAAATGCGGCCATGCACAGCGCAAATTTCATTCGTGTCTCCAGTCGTGAATCCGTCCACCCGCACGTTTCGCTCAGTCGTTGAGCGTTGAAGAAACGTCAAAGCCGCAGTAGCCAATTCGGCGCGATCAGAGGCAAGCAACGTTTCGTTCTAGGTGTGAGTGGCACTTAAGTACAACTTCTGTTAAACGAATTGCGTCGGATTCCTCACAGTTCGACCAACATTTGAGTTGCAATAACTCTTCGCCGAACATGGGGAATTCTCATCCCGACACAAATCTACAATTCCATGTTGAAAACGTGTCTGGATTGTTCGCTAAAATTGGTTTTTTCGCAAGGCGTTTACGCTAAATGCCTACAAATGTTTGCGCTCCAAAAGTAAGTCTAAATCAGTTTTAAACAGCGATTTGAAATAGCGTGAGACGAGACAACTTTAACGTGTCTTGTTGGCAAGCACGTGCTTGTTACTTGCTTTGCAACAAATAGGCCACGACATCGGCGACCTCGTCGACCGTTTTTACCAGCCCGGCTGGCATCGCAGAAACGTTACTTTCTTTCTTCTGGTCGATGCTTTCTTTGGCAATCGTCACACGCGTGGTGTCAGGCTTCATTACAGTGACGCTGTCTTTGGTCTCTTCAATGACCAGACCGTTTACCACGTTGCCGTCATTGTCAAGTATTAAAGACGACTTGAACGCCGGCGAGACTTGCTGGTTGGGTAGAAGAATGGATTCCACCAAATACGCCAACGTAAATCGCTTGCCGGATTCGGCAAGGCTTGGGCCACCGGTGACGTTGTCGTCTGCCGAAGCCGAATGGCACTTCGCACACCCGAGCGCTTCGCCGGCAAATAAACGCTTTCCGCGTACTGGATCGGCGGTCTTGATCCTTTCATCCCAGTCCACTTTTAGCAGTTCTTTAGGAACAGCATTGCCATTTCGCGCGGCGCTGGCCAGGCGTTGCGGCAACGACATTCCTTCGGGTTTCTCAGGGAGCGTTAGATGCGTTTTGCCGATCGCGCGGTAGTTCAGATAGCTGCCGCTGCGTCCCTCGACGTTGTGGAACCTGACAAGAAAATCGTTGGCTCCGGCGGTGAGATCGACCGTAACATTGTCTTCGTACTGTTGAGCACTCCGCATGGCCTCTTTGGAAAATACCTCATCACCATTGAGAAAAACTTTCACGCTGTCGTCCGGGCCCAGCATGAGTTGAGCCGGCACGGGTTTGGATGCTTGTAAACGGAAGTAGGCGTAAACACTTGAGTTATCCATTTCGCCGTAGACCTTCACGAAGTCAATGTACGATCCATAACCTTGTTCATTCCGCTGCTGCTTTTTCCATTGGTACTCTCTGCCGCCGTCGGTTATTGTTGCGGCAAGATCAATCGGGCGATTTTCGAAGTCTCGTTTCGTTTGGAACCCGGCGTCGCCGTCGCCCATTGGGCCAATCAACCACACTTCGTAAATGTCTCTGGATTGGGCTACTTCCAGTTGTAGCTTCTCCGCCGCAGATCGGATGCCGTCGAGCTTCGACTCGCTGCGTTGGTCCCGCAGCAGCCCAAGGAAGTGACCGGCGGTGTCTTTAACCGATTGAGCCGAATCATCCAGTCTGCTCATCAGCGTCTCAAAACCAAATTTGGATTCAGCGCTGTCCTTGATGAACGGCCAACGGTCCGCGATGGTGTAGTTTCCATTAGTGCCGATCGTGCGCAGGTCTACTTTTTTATCGACCAGTTCAACTGTAAAAGCGTCCTCATTGCGATGTGGTTGAACTTGCATTTCGTCAGGCAGAGCGGCGGTCTCCGGGATCAAGCAGGTGCGATAGCCAAGTCCGATAGTTGTAACCAGTCGTACGTTCTTATTCGCGCTGCCGGTCCATGTTTTGATTTGTTCTTGGCTTGCGTGACGGGACACCATCATCGCCGTGGCGTGACGGACAAAGGTGTCATCGGTCGATGCGGCAGACACGACAATACGCTCAAGAGCTGTGCCTCCAAGTCCCGTTTCCAAAGACAGCAGCGCCTGCAAAGCGGCGTGTTGCACTTCTGGGTTCGGCGATTCGACTAACGGGAGAACTAGCGACGCAGAAAATTCTGGCGAAGGAAAGTGCTCGATCGCCTTAAGAGCTGCAATCTGAGTCGCACTGTTTAGCGAGTTCAAGTTCGCATTAATTGATTCAACCATTTTGGTGCCGCCTTGTTTCACCAGCAGCGGCAGGAGATAGCTGTCGTTGGCCGCTGTGATTGTTGGAAAGCGTTGTTGACCTAAATTCCGTGTGGTCAGTTCGACGAAGCTTTCCATCGACCGTTTGTGAGAGGTGAGCCCCAAGTTGTCGAATAACTGTTCGGTCGATGCTTTGGTTAAATCGACAGGTGGTGCAGATTGCGTGGAATCTTTAGGCTCAATCATCAGTAGGTCACTGCGATAGGTCGGCGACCCTTCGTTTTGAGCCATGTGAGACACGGCGACAAAGACGTTGCCGTTGTTGCCGACGCAAATGCCGACCGGACGAGCTAAATTTTGGCAGACCAATAGATCTTTCTCCTCGCCATGAAAAGTCGCGCCAAATTTCGTGAGTGGGTGCCATGACACCGTTCGCTTTCCCCAACGTGTCACCATCAAAGAATTACGGTACTCTTCCGGTAGCCCCGCATCGTTATAGTAGGCCTGCAGCACGGGAACGTAGCGGCCGAGGTCTTCATTGATCGTTTCCAGCAAATCCATGCGCCCCGGAGCCTTTGAACGCAGCCAGCCATTGGGCCAAGCGAAGTAAGCGTGTTGGACGATGTGCAACAGCCGTCCCGGCGAATAGATCGCTGGGAACTGTTCGTGGTCATTATCGTTGGTGAACAGATTCCAAGACGAATCGAAGCACAGACCGCAGCTGTTTCGTAAGCCTCTCGTGTAACCCTCCAGTTCAGTGCCGTCGGGGTTGATGCTCATCGCCGCACCAACTCCGTTATACTTTTGTTGTTTTTCCTCCGGGCCATAGATAAAGGTCCAGTGGGCCCAGTGATCGGGGCGTGTAAAGTCTCCGTAATACCATGAGGGATCACCAAAAGTGAAAAACAGTTTTCCGTTGGGCCCCCACGCTAAGGCGTGGAAACACTGGTGAGTATGCCCGCGCGGGATGCCGTACAACAATCGAACTGGCTTTATGTCTTTTGTGCTAGTTCGCGCGCCGGGTAGACGATAGATCGCACTGACTGTCGAGACAAACACGTCATCGCCCCGAAATTCAATATCGTAAACCCACGTGTGTTCCGGGAATTCATAAACCAATTCACGCGGTTTCCACGTCCCGTTGTCGTTGGGCTTAAGTACGAAAAGTTTTCGGCGGCCGCCGACAAACAACTGGTTCTGACTATCGCATTTGACGGCCAGATACGAATCGTCGGGACTTGAGTCAATCAAACTCAAGCTCAAACGCTCGTCGGGCAAATCGTAGTCGCTTAGATCTGCCTCTTTTGTCGTCGTCGACTCAACGAGCCCATGGTCCGGTTCCGCAGCACCGCCTCCCGGTTTATCCAATGGCGAGCCAACAGTTGCCGGACTGGTGAAAACGAATGCAATCAAAATTAGAACTGAAAACCGTAGCATGGATTTTCCTTGGCGAAGTTGCTGGCTAAACAACTTCAGTTTAGTTCAACTCGATTTGCAGCGAAAGCTTCGCAACGCATCTGTCGCAAGGGAATCTATATGAGATTAAACCCATCAACCAGTCCGACAAGGTGGTTTGTCTTCAGAGTCTACGTGGTAATGATGAAATTTTCGCCATCGTAGTCGACCAAAATTTGACCTTCTTTCGCGTCGCCAGCTTTCAATAGTTCCGATGCCAGTGGATTGGCAAGTCGTTGCTGTATGACACGCTTGAGCGGACGAGCACCATAAACTGGATCGAAGCCTTCTTCAGCGATTTCCTGTCGCGCTGCTTCAGAAACGTTCAGCGTCCAGTTGATCTCTTCGGTCCGCTTGGCGAGCAGATCAATTTGCAAGTCAACGATCTGACGGATCTCCTCTTGCTTCAGCGGAGCAAACGTGATTTTCTCATCAATTCGGTTCAGAAGCTCTGGCGTGAACCGGGCACGCAATGCCTGATCGACGGCCTCTTGGATTTCTTCTTCTGTCCCGCCCTCTCCAGCGATCTTTTGAATTAAAGTGCTGCCGACGTTTGAAGTCATCACGATGATCGTGTTGGTGAAATCCACCGTGCGGCCTTGATTGTCAGTCAATCGACCGTCATCAAGTACTTGTAAGAGGATGTTGTAGACATCATCGTGAGCCTTTTCGATTTCGTCCAGCAGGATCACAGAATACGGACGCCGGCGAACTGCCTCGGTCAACTTTCCACCCTGATCGAAACCAACGTAGCCGGGAGGCGCTCCAATCAAACGGCTAACACTATGCCGCTCCATGAACTCACTCATGTCGATGCGGATCATTGCCGTGTCGTCGTTGAACAAAATTTGGGCCAACGATTTGCACAATTCCGTTTTGCCGACGCCGGTTGGGCCGAGGAACATGAAACTGCCGATCGGACGGTTCGGGTCTTGAAGACCGCTGCGGCTGCGGCGAACGGCGTTGCTGACCGCTTCGATGGCCGGATGCTGGCCAATCACGCGTTGCTGCAAACGCTCCTCCATGACCAAAAGCTTCGCTTTCTCGGTTTCCATCATGCGAGTTACGGGTACACCGGTCCAAGCACTGACGATTTGAGCCACCTCTTCTTCGGTGACCTGCTCGGACAGCAAGCGTTTGCGGTCCGATTTCTTTTGAGAGTCGTCTTCTACGTTTGACGCTTCGGCGGCGGCGATCTGTTGTTGCAGAGTCTTGCGTCGTGAATCCAACTCATACAGACGGTGGTAGTCTTGCTCGCCTGTGCCCTGCCCTGAAGCTTGGCGAGCTTTGATGTCGTTGTCCAGTCGCTCGAACTCAAGGGTGGCGTCGGCCAATTCCTGACGAACATTCTGAACGTCGGTCATGCCAAGTTTCTCAAGTTCCCATTGCTGGCGTAGGTCCGCCAGCTCCAGTTTCTTTTCAGCCATCTCTTCCTTAACGGCGTCCAAGCGTTTGACTACGTCAGTGTCCGTTTCATCGGCCAGCTGTCTGGCGGCCAGTTCGAGCTGAGTCAAGCGGCGTTGGATTTCGTCGATCTCTTGGGGAACACTATCGCGTTCCATCGCCAACCGAGCTGATGCTTCGTCGATCAGATCGATCGCTTTATCCGGAAGGAAGCGGTCGGTGATGTAGCGGTTAGACAGATTGGCGGCAGCCACCAAAGCCGTATCGGTAATCTGGATGCCGTGATGAGTTTCGTACCGTTGCTTGAGTCCGCGCAAAATTGAAACCGTATCTTCCACCGAAGGTTCGTCAATGTAGACCGGTTGGAAACGCCGTTCTAGCGCCGGATCTTTTTCAATGTACTTGCGATACTCATCGAGCGTCGTGGCACCGATACAGTGCAATTCTCCTCGCGCCAAAGCGGGCTTGAGTAAGTTCGCGGCATCGTTGCCACCCTCGGACGCACCGGCTCCGACGACGGTATGCAGTTCATCGATGAATAAAACGATCTGGCCGGCAGCCGCCGAGACCTCTTTCAATACGGCCTTTAAGCGGTCTTCGAATTCACCGCGGAATTTTGCGCCGGCGATTAGTGCACCCATGTCGAGCGCCATCACGCGCTTGTTCTTAAGGCTTTGAGGGACATCGTTGTGGACGATCCGCAGTGCTAGACCTTCAGCGATGGCTGTTTTGCCGACGCCCGGTTGGCCGATCAAAACGGGATTGTTTTTGCTACGGCGTGAGAGTACTTGGATCACGCGTCGGATTTCCGCGTCGCGTCCAATGACGGGGTCAAGTTTGCCTTCGGTGGCGCGTTGGACCAAATCGATCGTGTATTTTTCCAGTACCTGATACTTGTTTTCTGGATCGGCGTCGGTTACCGAAGCGTTGCCACGCACCTCTCGGATTGCCGGCAGAAGAGTCTTTTTGTCAACGCCGTTTAGGTCGAGAATCCGTTTGGCTTTTGAATCGGTCGTTGTCATCGCGAGGAGCAGATGTTCCGTTGAGACAAACTCATCATTCAATTCCGTCATCGATTTGCCAGAGGCTTCGAAGATGGTCTGCAGTTCGCGCGATGGGCCGGGTGAACTTTGAGTTGAAGAGTTCGGTAAACGGTCAAGTTCTGATTGAACGATGGAGTCTAATTGGGAGACTGCAACGCCGGCTGATTTTAGTAGCGGTTTGACGATTCCCTCACGCTCGTTTAATAGCGCATGCAGCATGTGCAGCGAATCGATTTCGACATGGCCTTTGGAGGAAGCCAAACGTTGAGCGTTAGAGATGGCTTCGCGCGTTTTGGTTGTCAGTCGATCGGATTGAAATGACATCGAGTCGTCTCCCATAATTTCACCTTGAAATGAGTAGTGGCAGGAAAAGGCCTGACCGATCTGATGTTTTGCAATTGGTGTGCCAATGTCGTGGTTCG
>CALHPU010000074.1 GCA_938036435.1 uncultured Pirellulaceae bacterium
CCGTAAGTCAGCGCTGTTTCACAGGCCGATTCCAGCGCCGAGGTTTCGTGTTTGCCCGCAAGCGCCTTGAGTCCAACTAAAACACGCACGCCTTCGACGCCACGCACGGCGATGGTGGCTTGGCTCCAAGCCTTGGTGTGCGGGCCGATGGTGGCGATTTGCCGGAGCAATGCGTCAGTGCCGCGTTCGACTGAGGAGACCTTTTCCTTGGGGATATGGGCCGAATCGGTGCGAAACCGGCCTGGTTCGCATTTGCTGTGCAGGGCAATCTGCTTCCATTGATCGTTGAACACGCGGACAAGCCGAGCATCCCAACGCGCCCACACGCGGCGGCCCACGTACTCCGGCGGGGCTGAGTAGTAGGCTTTATCGACTTCCAGATGACCGTCGCGACTGACGGTTCGACGGCCTTCATGGAACATTGCAAAACGGTCTCGTGGAAGTGGCAGAAGTTGCGACTGTTCGATTTCCAAGAACTGTTTCTGAACTTGCTTTTTTGTCGTGCCATGAATGCGCGTGTCAGCAACAGTCTGCTCCCAGTTGAGCAAGAATTCATTCTGCTCAGCAAGACTGTTAAAGGTGCGTCCCTTGAGTGCGTTGTTCTTGGCGTACTTCACACCGTTTTCGACTTTGCCTTTGTGACGAGGCGTGTAGGGCTTGGTCGGCACAAAGATAGTCCCGTAGTGAGCTGCGAATGACTGAAGTTTGGGATGCAACTCTGGATCGTACCAGTCGGCGCGATGCACGGCTGCTTTGAGGTTGTCGATTACCAGCCGACGAGGCACGCCGCCAAAGTAATGGAACGCATTTTCGATCGCTGCGATGAAGTTGTCGGTAGTCTGCCGGTAAACGACTTCGCTGTAGGCCTTTCGGCTACAACTTAAAACCAGACGTAACATCCACGGGCGTCGCTTCTTGCCATCGGCATCAACCACTGGAGCAGCTGTTCCAAAGTCAATTTGAAGTTCGTCGCCCGGTGGCGTTTCGATCCGCCGAAACGGCAACGGTGTTTTCTTTCCGAGTCGTAAAACGAGCCGGCGGACGCTGTGGTAGCTGCCGCCAAAGCCATGATCGGATTGCAGGTCTTGGTGGATTCGTTTGACTGACAGGCCTTGTTCAAGCTTGGTCAGGATCTGCGCGCGGTAGCCATCGCACTGGCTAGGCGGACCGGTGCTTACGGCAGAAGGCGTATCGGAAATTGGCTCAGGAGTCACCCCCGAGGTTGACTCCGCTGCTGGCTCGGTCAGCTCGGATTCACTGCCGGACCCGGTTTGCGGGTTTGGCCGATTTTGAGCCTGTCGGGCCTTGAGAGATCGGACGTAGCGATTGACCGTCCCTCGATCCACGCCAAGGATCTGAGCGATTGCACGGTTTGAGTGACCAGATTGATGTAAAGTCTCGATTGAGTTGATTTTCGCCATCGAAAGTCGGTTTGACATGTTGTTTTCCTCCAGCACTATCGTGCTTGAGAAAACAACAAAAACCGCTCCTTCAGTGGCCGCTTTTAACCCGCGAATGACTGGCCGCTTTTACCCGCGAACTGACAGATGACCTTATCCCGCAAATTCCATCTGTCTTGCTCGAATTACCCGCGGTAGCAAGCCTTTCGCGCGCCTTTGATTGCTTTCGCGAATCTAAAGTCAAGAATGTTTATGCCACGCCGGTCTTCCACATCGAGAACTGGGTGTTGAATCTGCAGTCGTTTGAAAATGACGGTTGAGTAAATCTCCGGACTTATTCATTCCATTATTCTCTAACTTGATCGTCGCGAGAGATTTCTCGAAGTGAACGATTGCCGGACTTATGAAAAATTTAGTTTTCTTGCATGGGAGTGTGGCCGACCCAAAATCAATCGGGCCGCAAATCATCGCTCATATTTGTAATGACTTGGGAATTTGGTCGGGACGAAATGCCCGCGAAATCGCTCGCATTTGGCCGCGTGCCAGACGTGAGTTTGAACTGTGGTACCGCGACAGGTCGCGCAATGATTTCGGCCTAGGCTCGGTTCAGTTCGTCAATGTTAGCAAGACACACGTGAATCGAATTGTGCGAGTTGCCAAAATGGTTGGTCAGCGCGGGACGCGTCACAAATCGGGTGCCCGTCCAATCCGATTCGACGTCTTGGCTCGATGCCTTTCCCAAGTTGCTCAACGCGCCATGAGGATGCAAGCTTCGGTTCATCTTCCCCAGCTTGGCCTAAATGGAAGTGACCAGATTTGGCCAACAATCGTTGAAATTATCAAAGACTCAATGGGGCGAGTGCGCGTTGCAATCTATGTCTACCTGACGCCCGCCGATGTCTCCGGGCAAATGTTCTCCGGTGCCATCCAATCGCGACGGCCCCAATGGGTGCAAACAAACAAATAAGCTGATAGGTCGTGGGGCAACGCCAGCCTTCCTTCGGAAGTTGGTATATCTCGCTGCAGTAGAGCCGCTGGCTCACCAAAGGGGAGGGCTGGCTGCTTTCAAGCTTAAATTCATCGTTTTGAGCTTACGGCCAGGGCAAAAGTGGGTGAAGTCATGCAACCCGCTGCAAACTCGCGACAGATTGCCACGTTTTTGATCCGATAGGTAAGAAGTGGCTTCGGCGTACGTTATAATAGCAATCGCCGACTACTAGCATTTCGGCAACGTCACGATCTGCGGCCCATTTGCAATCCATTCAATCTCAGCCTGATTCCACCTGCTTGGCTTTATGAATCAAATTGAATCAACTGAAACCGTTCAGACTCCTCCAGCAGAAAACCAGCTTGGTCTTTTCTTTTGGATCTTCTTGGGAGCGCTCGCGCTCGGCGGATTGCCTTATCTGTACCCATCTAGCAGTACCTGACACGGCGTGGGTTCGGCAAGTTGTGCCGGAAACGAAAATGCAAACTCACAAGCAGCAGGCAGTTGTGAGTGCTACGAACCTGCTCCGAAACTTAAAGAACCCGCGGTACTAAGTACTGAGTAATCAGGCTCACATCGTGGTCGTTTCGACAGCCAACTCGATCTTGTTCTTTAACCACTCACTGGTCGCCAAGAAAAAGTAACTGCCGAGTGATTGTTCGGTGGCTGAAAAGAAGACCAGGCAACGCTGCCCGGCTTGGATTTGACTGCCAACCGACCGATCAAGACTAACGTACGCATCGAATCTTGGGCTCAGCAGAACAAACGAGCCTTCACTGTCGTCACCGGGTTGAGCATTTGGGTTTGGCTTCACCGGTAAAGGCCCGCCGCTGTTAGCGCAAAGGCGAGGCTCGGTTGCTTGGTCGGTGGCACGTGGGTCAAGGCGTTCAATCGAAGACGCAAACACCGGACGACCCGGAAGCATCACACGCACTTCACGTCCCACATTAGACTTGATGGACTCCAAATCGCGCTGGTCGACAGAAACCACCAGCTCTTTGGTGTCCTGAGCCGCAACACTCATCACAGCGTCGCCGCGATTGACAAAGCTGCCAGAAATATCAGGCAGATTACGTTGGAATACGCGTCCGCTGATTGGTGAACAGATGACAAGCGCGTCGCGCTGAGCACGTTTTTCAGAAAGTTGAGTCTTTAAACCCTCAACCCTTTCCATTTCTACGTTGGCGAGCGAAAGGTCGCCATCTTGTCGGTGAATGCGTGATTGAATCATTGCCGTTTCTAGATCCGCAACCATTCGATTGATTTCAGTGTCCAAATCATCATTGTGCATCCGGACGAGTTGTTGGCCTTTTTCCACACGCTGCCCGCTGACGACAAGAATTTCGTCAACGAACCCGTCGGTGGCCGCGCGAATTACTGTTTCATCGGAAAATCGAACTATGGCCGGCGCTGACTTGGTCGCTGGAGCTTTTAGTACAAAAAACAGACACGCTACCCCTGTAGCCACTATCAGACAACTGATCGCTGTTCGACGTTTGCTGTAGGGAACTTGAGCGTTGGCTCCAAACAGAGCTGTGAACTGTTTGAAGATCGGCAGACCAACCCACAGAACAGCGCCTACGATTCCCAACAACAAACCGGCACCGTCGAACATCACGCTTGCTCCGATGATTAGTCCGACGCTGATCGACCATTTCCAAAACCACGCCATCGTCCCGTAGATTCGGGCAACGGTGCCTTCCTCTGACGCAAACAACCCGGTCGTCTTGGGAGTGCCAAAAAACAAAGCTCGGCAGCGATCGCCAAACCAACGTGTACCTTTGGGGTACAGGTTGGGTACGTTAAGTAAATCTGACAAAATGAAGTAACCATCAAATCTCATCAACGGATTGGCGTTGAAAAGAATCGTTGTAATGCTGGCCATAAGGAAAACGTTGTAGGCCATGTCGGCAATCATGGCGTCACTGCGTGACCAGACGATTAATGCTACGAACGAGATAAATAATTCGACGTACATGCCGGCTGCAGCGACGACGATCCTCTGCCAGCGACTTGAGAAACGCCACATCGACGTAACGTTAACGAACGCCATTGGAGTGAACAACAAGAACAACACACCAGCCTCGGGGACCTCTCCGCCATACTTCTTACACGCCAGTCCGTGAGCGAATTCGTGAATAACCTTTAATACTAGCCAAAACACCAACAACGAAATCCAACTATTGCCCGAGAGAATTCCGGCGGATGCTTGTCCTAGTTCGTCCCAGCGATTGAAAAGGATATTCATCGCGACGCCACCGATGATCAGCCACAGCACCAAAAACCAACGTGAAAACAGCCACGAAAACGCGCCCTGGCACGCCGACAATATCTGGTTGGGGTTGAACAGAGACACCTTAAAGGAGATCGGATTCAGCCACCCCATCATCTTTTGTTTGTCGATCGCATTGGCTTGGTTACCAAGCCGCTTGGAGGTGTGGAGTGCCTCAGATATTACTAGATTCGACTGGACCAGCCACTGGCAAATAGTAACTGCTTGTTCTGACGACACACTGTTCTCGTTAAGTCGCCCAAGTTCCTCCACGATCTGGCTGGCTGATTTCTGTCCGTCAAGCGAAGAAATGAAATCATACTCTTCCAAGCCGACTTGAAAGTACTTTGACCTTACCGGATCCTCGATAACGACAAACGGTTTGCCATTTTCGCAACGCGTGTCAAATTTAAGCTCCGTCCGCAGTGTGAACGGGGAGGTCAGCCACTGATCTTGAGGATTGGTTGGTGCCGGCTGGAGCATCGACGCTGATTTCGACTCACCGGCGACTACACCGCGAGTTGCGGTTTCTTGAGCTTGAAGGCTTGAGTTTTCTTGCGACATAGCCTACCACACTGTCCAGCAACGTATGTTTTCCCACGTTTTGTGGAACAGATTCCATCCAAGTGGCGTCCAGTGCGTACTGATCTTTGCCGCTCCCTCCATACCGGGCTTTAGCAACCCCTGTTCGTTATCCAGTTCTACTTCGGTAACGAAAACAGTTTGGTCGTCGATTATCTCAGTCCCCGGATGAATACGCTGGACCTTTCCCGTCCAAGACTGAAACGGAAACGCGTTAAGTTTTAGCTTGACCGTGTCGTCTTGGTTAACGTACTGAATTTCTGATTCTGGCACGCCGATTTCAGCCACCATTTTCTCAAGCGGTGCAACTTCGAATAGTGTTTGGCCAGTTTCAAGCGGCGCCCCTTGAGCCTTTTCAAGGTCTCCAGAAACGATGATGCCGTCTATCGGCGACCGCACTTCTAAATCCTGCATGCGAGATTTTGTCAGTTCAATCTGCGCCGCCAGACGTCGCATCTCCATTTTTGCGATCTGACTCTGGGCGACTTCGCCGATCGCGCGGGACGAATCGCTCTTGCGTCTGGCACCCTTGTATTCCGCCTCTAGGCCGGCAAGTTCGATTCGCAATTGCCGACCATCCATGCGCGCGACCACTTGGCCTTTAGTAACGATTTCTCCAGCGTCAACCAGTGATTTTTCTAAGATTCCGTGGTAGGGGGCGGCGACAAAACGACGCTCGGTAGGCTGCACGCGACAATCGCAATTCACGCGATAGGGTAGGGGGATCAACATCGCGATAGAGAAAACTAAGGTCGCCCATTTTGCTGCGGCCGACCAATTACTTGGCGTTACCGAGCCACGTAAGATCTCTGCTGTTGATCGATTGGCGCGAGCAACACTTTCGTACTGACGAAAGGCGAGTGTGGCGACGCGTTGGATGTACGAAAGTTGCTGTTCGGTCAACGCAGCACCTTCGCGACTGACCAGCAGAGCTCCGGTGGGTTGACCACTGGGATCAGTCAACTCAATAGCCGCCACCGAAGAAGCAGAAATTACCTCACCATATTGCTGAAGCGGTAATGTATGAGCCGACGGCTGGGCAGGATCATGCTCCGGCCAGACCACGTTTCCTTGATAGGTGATAGCTTGGTTAATCGCGGATGTAAGCAGTTTCCCGGCAGTTGAATTGCCATCGAATTGTTCAACATCCGAAACAGCAACGACCTTTGCACCGCTTCGCTGCTTATTCAACGCAAGCCCAACTTGGCTGGCACCAAAGAGTTTCCTCAATCGGTTGACCAACATGATTGCGGCTAGTCCGGGAGCGTCCGCGACTGAGATCTCGTGCATTAACTGCAAGGAATCTGAAAGGCTGCGAGATTCGACGGCAACTTGCATTGCCAGACGTTTCTGTTGCCACTGGCGCACCGTATGCGCTAGCATTCCAGTCAACCATTGCTGCCGCAAAAGCGATTGACCTGCCACGTCATAACAACCAAGAATGAACTCGGTAACATTTTCACTGCCATCGTTGTTCAGCGGCAAAACGGGGCCAGCCACGATCGAATTCTGATCGGTCGGCGGTAGAAGGCGGCTGATGACATCGCCTGATTTCCGCGACGCGCTAATGACCTGTGGGATTTCTTCTTGGATGACATCCCAAAGCACGTCCGCTTGATCATCGGAAATGGGACGGGCTTCAATTGAAGGCCCGTTGACGTCAGCCCCTTCAGAATCGCCCGACGTAATCCGAACATGCCACATCGCCAAGCAATCAACTTGTTGGCTGGCAATGCTGAAAAGCGATGAATAGAACGCGTTAGCATCGGACGGGGAGTCGGCCAATTCACTAAGCTCGCGATGAAGACGCTGCGAATCTACGCAGACCGGTTGCTGGCCTATCTGGTCCTCTGTGGACGCAAGAAGCGGCTCTGGGTTGCCACCGATTCCGCTGACAGCGATGTCAGAGTTGGCAGGTTTAGTAGCCATAGGGTGCCGGTCGTTGAAAATCCGTTTAAAGTTGCCACATTCCATTGGGGCGTCGCTAAGATCGAGCAACGCGAATTTAGATATTCAGTGTGACGTTTTCTCCACTGCGGATGCGGAAGTCAGAGTTATCAATCACCAATTTTATCTCAACAGTTCCACTTTGCGGATCCGTTTCGACACCGACGATGTGAACCTCGCCAGAAACTGTTTCTCCATTTTCCAAACGCAATTCGTAGGTTTGTCCGACCGAAAACTGCTTCGCTTGATCCGATGAGACGTTGAATGTTGCCAATAATTTGTCTGTCTGAACGATGGTGCAAATCTCTGGATGTAACGGCGACAAAAACTCACCCTCGCGACTGTGGATTTTTGCAATCTGCCCGTTGAAAGGAGCCGTGATAGTACGACGCGCAAGTTGAACAGCGGCACGTTCGGCTTCAATTTCTCGAATAGCGGCCTCTTCAACGGCGGTGTTGTATTTCGACTCTGCGATCGACAGTTCGAGATCAGCGCGAATGATCTCGCTTTCGCTGGCGTGCCCTTGGTGATGCATTTGAGCGAGGCGTTGAGAGATCGCCTGACGCTTGGTCAGTGATTTTGCTGCAGCACTGCGCTGGCTGGTTGAGCTGGCCATCTTTTTGGCGATTTGCAACTGGATGCTTTGAACTCGGGAATCAAGGCTTGCGACAACGTCACCGGCTTCTACGCGCTCACCTTCTCGCACGTTAAGTGTTGCAATGGCGCCTGTTTCATCGCTAGAGAGGTCAATCCTACGAAAGGGCTGGGTAAATCCTTCGATCTCTCCGAATTCGCCTTGCGTAACAAACGCGTGTGCCGTGTTGGAACCGATTCCCCCGACAATAAGAAGCAAGCTTGCCAATGCGGCAAACATACTGGAGTCAAATGAGCTAAAAAATGTGCTAAATCGTTTCATCGCTACTAGCCAAGAAGATTGTGTTGCCAAGAATACTCGAGGAGTTACTTAAAAGTGTCGATTTTCTTGAGGTCAATTGAGGTCCGAACACACTCGGGGCGCGAAACGGTACTTTTGACCAAATAAAGGTACCTTACAGATAAGCTTTGTCATGTTTTTGCTGTTAATTAGCGACGCGGGGCGGTGTGCAAGGTTGTCACAAACCATTCGATTGGCATGACCAGAAATTCTTAGACGTTGGTGCCGCGTCAGTTTTCTCGCGCAGATCTGAATCCAAAACAGTCGCAGAAGCCAAAGCAAAGTGCGCGACAGGCCCTTCAGCGAGGGCTAACGGTGTGACATCGCTTTTCGGCGTGTTGAATCGGCAATTGGATTGAAGTCGAAGCAAGCCACGTCTCGCGATTGCTGCGAGGTATCCGGCTGCTATCTCGCACTTTCACGCTTGCCTTAAAAAACAGATTGGCTAACATCATCTTAGCGAAGGGAAAACGAACTCACTCTCAGTGATCATTGCTCACTAACGGTTTGTTCGCCTTTTGCTCGTAGTGCTTGATGTCGTTCCTCGCAAGGTTGACTGTGTCAGCCAAATGAATTTTATGCGTGGACACCTCGAGATCGCGCGTCTCTGATCAAACTCCAGTTCCTAAATGGTTTGTGCGAGACTATCGCGAAAAAGTTCCCACGGAATCAACCAGCAACATCATGTGCTGACTTCGTTTGATTCCTGATGCCGGAACGATAAACCAACAATATGGAACAGGAATTAGAATGTCGAAAGAACACAGCGCCACCGGTGCATGCGCATCGAACACTCAACGCACAGACACTTCGGTAGAAAATACCAAGAGTGATTCGATCTTTGGTAACGCCACGGCCCCCGTCGTCGAGGTCTTGCCCGTTAAACCGAGTCCCGAAGTTGAAGATGAGGTAGTTGAAGATGAGGCAATCGAAACTTCGGTTGATGAAACCGTCAATCAACAAGTAGAAGCCTCTAACGCCGACAACAGCAAAGGCGAGGGATCTAAAGGTGTCAAAGTCGTCGCCAGAAAGAAGGCGAAAGCGATTCCGATTGCTGCGGAGAAATCTCGAAATACAAAAGAAGACTCATCTTGCGTGGCAGATGATTCATTGGATGCAGAACCTGTAGCCGCCGATCCGTTTAAAAAGCTTGGACTTAGAGACGACGTCTACAAAGCCATTGCTGGATTCGGTTACACAACGCCGACTGCCATCCAAGAAGAAACGGTCTCCGTGATCATGACGGGCAAGGATGTCATTGGGCAAGCCGAAACTGGTTCGGGAAAGACGGCCGCGTTCGCTTGGCCATTGCTTTCCAAGATTGATCTGAAGAAACGTGCTCCTCAAATTTTAGTTTTGGCGCCGACACGCGAACTGGCGATTCAAGTAAGTAGCGCGTTCGAGAAATATGGTTCTTCGATGAAAGGACTAAAGACGGTCACGATCTATGGAGGACAAAGCTACGAAACTCAGTTCCGTGCTCTAGATCGAGGCGTGCACGTTGTGGTCGGAACGCCCGGTCGCGTGATGGACCACCTCAATCGTGGTACGCTAAAGTTAGATAACATCACGACATTCGTACTAGATGAAGCTGATGAAATGCTACGGATGGGATTCATTGACGACGTTTCGTGGGTGATGGACCGCTTGCCCGAACAGCGGCAGGTGCTTTCGTTTTCTGCAACGATGCCGGCTCCGATTCGCAACATTGCAAAAAAGTATCTTGTTGATCCGGCTCACATCACGATCAAAGGCAAAACAGCGACAGCAGAGACCATTAAGCAATCCTACTCAGTGCTTTCGATCCGAGAAAAGCTCAAGCAACTCAAATGGTTGCTTGATACTGAAGAAACCGATGGAGTGATCGTATTCGTGAAAACCCGCCAGACCACCAATGTGGTTGCCGAAGCGCTTGCTCAACACGGGTTGCGGGCCGCGGCACTCAATGGCGATATTGCACAAAACCAACGTGAACGCACAGTGAATCGACTGAAGGCTGGTAAGATCGACATCGTTGTCGCAACCGACGTCGCGGCGCGTGGTTTGGATGTTAAACGAGTCAGTCACGTGGTGAACTACGATTTTCCACATGATTCAGAAATTTATGTTCATCGTATCGGGCGAACGGGACGCGCTGGACGTTCAGGAAAAGCGATTTTGTTCGTTGAGCCCAAAGAGAAGCGTAAGCTTCGCTGGCTTGAGAAGGATACCAAGCAAAAAATTGAGCAGTACAAGCCCAAGTCGCTTAAGGAAGTGAATCAGTTACGTGTGGACAAATTCCGTGAGGAGATACTCAAGAAGACTGCCCATGAGCAAGTCACGTTTTTCCGGACTCTCGTTGAGAGCATGGTGGAAAAGACAGAGCACTCGGTCGAGACAATCGCTGCTGCCTTAGCCGTAATGGCTCAAGGAAACACGCCATTGTTATTGACTGATGAAGACACCTCACGCAAAGGACGTAATGGCAAAGTCAGTCACTCTGATCAGGACAAGGCAACGTATCGAATTGAAGTTGGACGCAATCACGGTGTGGGCCCCGGCAACATTGTTGGTGCGATCGCCAATGAGGGAGGATTTCAAAATCGTGAGATTGGTCGCGTGAAGTTATTCGACAGTTTTTCGATCGTTGATCTTCCAGCGGAGATCTCATCTGACGTTCTTGATATTCTGCGAAACGTCAGCGTTGGTGGCCAGCGTTTGCAGATTGCTAAAACAACGGAGAATTACTCCGATGATCAACAGCCTCGACGTTCAGGTCGAAGGTCTAACAATGGTTCCACAAATTTTGTAAAACGGCAACGGGCCGATCGTGGGCGTGACAACCGAGGAGGATCGGGGGGATTCGGTGGAGGCAAGTCATCCGGCTACCGAGGTCGCAAATCGATCAGCTCAAGCGAAAGTTTTAGAGAAACTTCGACACGTCAATCCGCAGAAAACGGAAAGAGTTCTTCTAGCCCTATGAAAAGCAAGGCCGCGTCAATGAACAAGCCACGAGCCGACTCTGATGCGAAACATGCCGGCCGCAGTACAAGCAAGCCCAAGCCGGCTCGCAAGTACATCAAGGTTCGCAACCGAAAGTAAACAATCCACCAACGCAAAGGTGAGCGTTTGGGTTGTTGATTGTGACTATATTGATGACAGGTGAGATCACTTGGACTCAATGCAGACAGATTGTTGGCTAATTGGCGACTCTAAAAGTCTCATTTTCCTGAGCTTTTTTGACAAAACCGACAACCAAATGCATGGCTATTGGTCACTGGTACATCGTTTGCACAAGAAGGTTTTGGTGTGTGAATCTGGCTTGGACAGGTTCGCAACGAACCTTTAGACCAAATTGGAGAACACTAAGATGACTAAGATCGTAAAAACAATCGCAGTGGCTGTCGCCGTTACTTGCATGTTCACGTTGACTTCCGAACAGGCAAACGCTCAATGCGCACGTGGAGGGTTTGGTGGCGTTGGCTTCGGTAACGTAGGTGGCCTTTACACTTCAGGCTACCGAGGCCCCGTTGGAGGATTCGGTGTTGGCAGCTTTAATCGCGGCTTGAACATCAACGTCGGGACTCGGCCATCGATCTACCGATACAACTCCCCCATTTATCGCTCGCCCGGGCGTAACATCTACGGCGGAGGAAGGTTCCGTTATTAAACAAAACTTGCTTAAACGTTAACCGGAAATCTTTCAGAGGAGTCGTGATTCGCACGGCTCTTTCTTTTTGGCTCTTCCCAGATTTCAATGGCTGCCTTGGAAATCGTAGTGGGATTCGCCAGAATTCCAACCGGCTCTTCTTAAAGGAATTCTGGCGAATCCCACTACATCCATTTGAAATGGCTAATTCAAAAAGAACTTCGTGCCACTAAGTTCTGGGAAGAACCTTCTTTTTTGATCTACTGGTGGTAGACGACTTGCAATTTGACCATCAAGGGTTCGATCTGGCGTCGATAAGCATTTAGCGATGCTGCGTTTGGACCATTGTAGCCTGCAAGACCTTTCTTAAACTTCGCCCACGAACCAAACATCTGATTTAACTTGGCGGGTTTAGGGTCATATAATCTGTCGGCCACCGTGCGCTGGTTCAATTCATTGCAGCGATTGTGAAAACTCTTCACGGGCCGCAGAATATTACCGGGAGCGTTAGCCGCCAAATTCTCCAGTTCATGTGAAAGATGTTCTAGATCGGCGGCCACTCTCAGCATCGACCCATGATCCAAAAGCGGCTGAGAACCAAAAGCTTCATGCAGTGTTTGCATCGAATAGTTGATCTCGTCAATCTGTAGCTGCAATGCCGGTTTAGCTAGTAAACCGCACTGATCGTGCACCCCGTTCCAGTTAGATTCAAACACGGCAAATTCGGTCGCCAGTTGCTCCGTACTGGCATTACCTCGGACCGACTCACTAAACCGTCCGCACTGTTTTTGAAAGGCCTTGGCCGACAGCAAGATTCCAGCAGGATCGTCCATCGCCAAAAGATCTTGCAAAGAGATCTTCCGAAAAACGTTACCAGTACTGTTGCCAACATTGGCCGACAATTGGGCCAAATATTCGCGGTCAATCTGGTAGGGCATGTATAACTGGTCTTGGAGTTGCCGACCAATCGTCTCAATGTCTTGGACGTCATGCCGCAAACGTTGGCTGGGATACTTACAAATTTGTCGACTCAAATTTCGCCATTGAGTCAGCCCATCCTTATACATCGCAGTAACAGCGTTGTAGTCTTTGCGTCGAATGACCGAAGGCGATTGTTGAATGATTGAGTGCAAGGCTTGGCATTGCTGAATCATGTTGCTGCAAGCAGGCTGCTCTCGAACTTCATAGCGTAAGTTTTGTGAAAGATGATTTAGGTTGGTGGCCAATTGCGACGCCAATTGAAGAACCTGATGGTCATCAAACTGTGGCCCAACACCAAATGCTTGACACAGCCGTTCGTCGAACGCAGCGCAAGAATCAATAACCTCGCGACATTGCTGCGAAGCTGCTGGTAAGCTCTGAAGGTGATGGTTGAGCAGTCGCCATTCTCGATCGACCACCTTGAAGTCTTCGACCAAATACATCTCGTGTGGAGACTCGGCTGCTCTACGCCCAAGCAAATCAATATCAACGCGAATTTGCAGAGCGTCAGCCAGCAGAGGGCGAACGGCAGGCGTAGTAAGCTCTAACTGCCGTAGGTCGTCGATCAGATGATCGCATTCGTCAGACCAGTCGCAAAGCGCTTGACGCACAACGACAATTTTTTCGCTTGTGACAACCGGAGTTGGTCGAACTCCCGGCACGCGCGTTGCGGGTATCGGGCGCACCTGTGGTTGAGGATAGGTAGGACGCTGTCTGGGTTGCTGAGATTGTTCCAGTTGCGATTCCAGCAACCCCCGCAGCAAGCTCTCGACAAAAGTTCGCCTATTGGCACGACGTTGATCGGTGACCTGCGCTGTCACCACTTCAATCGTACCGGTCCACAAAAACAAAACGAGAAACGCGGTGGATAGAAACTTTCGCGAGATTGCAAGCATGATCGGTCCAAATATTAATGATGAGCACATTATCTTAAGGCTAGATTATAACCCATTTCTCATCGTTTTGTTCGCCCTTGCGGCACCGTCGCTCACAACTAAAACAAATGTTTTTATATGAAAATACTGCATCGAACCAAAGACTGGTTTTCACTCGAGGCACATTATCGCGTTTACGAGATACCTCAAGGCTGGCTATGTTTGAGGAAGCTTTCAGCCATTTCGCCATGGATTCGACGGCGCGTCGCAGGGTCTACCAGATCAAAATGATTGCGTCCCTGAAAAAACTCGATCTGTGCATCACTACCAAGTGCTCGTAAGCGCTCCGCCAGTAACTCCGCCGCGCGTGTTAGATAAAATGTGTCTTCGGTTCCCATGAACACATGGATTTTACCAGCAAGAGGTCCTTTCAATGTGTTCCAGTTCTCCATCAACATCAGGCTTATATCGAACCGCTTCCATTGCTCGACGACCTTCGTATCAACGGTGCCAGTTTCGCGATTCCAGCATCTGGCTGGCGTTCCATTTTTATAGAGTGGGCTGAAGACGGCCTCGAAACTTCTAATTTGGCCACCGCGCCCCAAAGCGTCGTCCATTTTGGTGAAATCGTCATACCAGAGTAACGTACGTCCTTGCCGGCGGGCCAAAGGTTTTCGGTCGCCCGTGCCCGTGCGATAAACATTCGCGTTCGGTTGATAGAGATTTGTTCCCTGCCAATCGCGGAAATCAACTGGATCCGGTGCCGTACTCCAAACACCAGTGAATTTATTTGGATAGTTGATCTGCAACCAAAGAGAAGCCCAACCGCCGCTGCTGTGACCACCCAAAAACCTACCCTCAGGTTCTGCAATAGTCCTGAACGATTTGTCGATCGCCGGAATCATTTCATTGACAAAAGCGTTACCGCGTGGTCCGTTGGTCAGACTGTCGGCATAAACATGATGCCCCCATTGGCACTGCCCGGTCAACATCACATGAATAAACTCAACTCCGTTGGCCGCGACTTTACTTTGACGTTGGTAGCCTAATAGATCCTTGATCGTCGCCCCGAATCCAGTGATCTCATAGTATACCGGGTAACGTTTGTGTGGGTCTTTCAAGTAGGACGCTGGCAACAAAACTAGGGCACGGTCCTCAACATTACGCTGATGAAAATCCGAAAGGAGCTCACTGCGGTGTGAAAAAACCTTGGCTAGTTTCCCTTGTTCATAACGAAGCGGTTTGATTATGGAAGTCAACCGCAGTGTCGCTTTGAGAGGTTGATCGGCTGCGACAACAACGCTTGTAATGGACGAGTAAACATTTCCGGGACCGTCTTTATGATTGGCAAAATCAAGATCTTGATCCAAAACAGCTTGGATGAAATATTTCCCCGGCGGAATCTTTGAAAGCTGGCTGGGAAAACCGTCTGCATCGTCCGTTACCGACACCTTTTGGCCCGGCTCAATATTTTGCACATCCATGGCCACAAATGGTTCTGGAGAAAACCAATCCGGTCCCATCATTGGGGCGGGATTTGACCTCTTTGAAAACAGAACCAGCAAACGACCGCTGACCGGCTTGTCCGCCGCAGAATTGTCCAAAACAACCTCAATCGATGAGGACGAACTAGCCGATTGCCCCGCCACCAATGTGGGCAACGCCACTAGCAAGAGCCAACTCAAACATACATAGGTGACCGTTCGTGTTGTGGATCGGCGGAAGCTTCCCAGTAAACCCGCAATTGAAATTGACAACGCCGCTAGTAAGTTTGGCGCAACTTGGCACACTGTTGGTAAACTGTTGAACGCAGTTTTGCAAAATCTACCCATGGCTACCACTAGACCGTCAAAAAAGGTGCTTTAGAAAAATCCAAAATCGTCGTCTATAGTATTAGGAACTTTAAAGACATACGCTGGGCACTTCATTCTAATACTAGAAGAAGTCTTCGCTAACCGCTCTTGCAGTGATTGTTTGCGTGTTTTGTCCCGTGCTGGTAATTGGTCGCCAGCATCAGTCAGTAAATTCAAATTCACAATCCGCTCTCCAGACAAAACAGTTGAACTTAAAATTGTCCCCACCAGCCAATAAATCTGAAGGCACAATTGAATCACTGCTTGCACGACTGCCCTTGACCAGCATTGAGCGGTTCCATCTGGCTAGTGATAGTGCGAATCATCCAAACATTCTCTTCTGTAGACTTGTCCTTCGGGGGAATCTTGAGCAAGCAACTTTAGAAGAGGCCATCACACGCGTAACCAGCCGACACTTCATCCGGAACAGAAGATTGACGGAGCTGGACCATCACCCAACATGGGTTACCGATCCCAATTACCAATCGTCATTACTAACTTGGATGGAAACAAACGATGGCCAGCCAATGGACGAGGCTTTCATGCCAGCCACATCGGATTTGCAACAGAAACTGGATCTGGAATCCACGCCCGGTACTCATATCTGGTGCCAGTCACCGGCCCGGGCCGCTGATGTCCCCGATACGCAAGAAGCCAACCGCGCGCAGGCTGACTCATATGCCTTACTCTTTCTAGCGATCCACCATAGTGTTTGCGATGGACTTGGGGGAGCCCGGATGATCAGCGAGATTTTGATTGCCTATGCCAATCTGGCCGCTGACCGCCGGTGGGATGACGGGCTGCGGCGACTCGATCCGCTTGGTCTGTTGCAGCGACACCGTATCGGCTGCAACCGTTGGTCTTACTGGAAACATATCTGGAAGCAGCCCATTGCACTGTTGGGGATGGCTAAATTTCTGTTCCGCGGCTTCAACGTCATTGCAGATGGACAGGGCAGCACCAGTGTTGACAGCATCAAGTCCAATTCACAAACGATGGGACTGGTCGGTCGTTGGGTTTCACGAGATCTGTCGGCGCAGATTGACCGAGCAGCCGACGAAAAGGAGATCACGGTAAACACGATTGTTATGGCTGCGGTGTTTTATGCGTTGTCAAACTGGTCGCAGCAGCAAAACGCTCCCCCAACGAAAAAGTGGTATCGCATGGTGCTGCCAATTAGCGTCGCGTCCAAAAACGATTTGCGAACGGCAATCACCAATCGAGCGACGATCGTGCAAGTCGATCGGTGCGAGGAGCAAATGCGCGACGTAGATTCGTTCTTGCGCTACTTGGACCGTGAGATCAAGATCATCGTCGGCTGGCAGTTCGACAAACTTTTCTTATTAATCGTACGGCTGATGTCTGTTTCGCGCTGGTGGCTTCGCCGAGTTGCGGGCAATCCACGGGCCCGTGGAACGATTGTATTTACAAATTTGGGCCAAACGTTCCGAAGCGTCGACAAACGAGCAAAAAGGGTCTCTGCTTCCGCCGGCGATCCAGATTGCCTTACTGAAATTGTTGATTTTGATTTTGGTGGGCCGACACGCGACGCGATGCCGCTGAATTTTACGATTCAGCGATACCAACAGCGCTATCGGATCTCAGCAAGGCTTGACAGGCGGGTGCTGACCACCGAGCAAGCTGCGAGTTTTCTCGATCAAGTAGAAATCGAGATAAAGAAGTTAACCAGCCCAAGTAACATCCGAACTTTGCCCTTGGGCCTTTAGAATCGCGTGTTTGTGTTGGTTAGAATTGGTTTCGCTACTCGGACAAAAACCCAAACGAGCGAGGTGTTGATCCCGCCAACGGTGATGCCAACAAAGGTATTTTCACCAACCGCTATCAACCCTACCAAACGGTTTTAGACTCAATGGAAGAGATCAACTCGCGCACGCAACGTATCATTAAATATTTCGACCATCGAGTGGCAGACCAACAAAAATGGTAGCGGAACTTTTGTTTTGCAACCGAATCCGTCAATGAAAAACAAAGGCCATGCTCAATGAAGAGCATGGCCTTTTCGAAGTAATTAAAGATCAATCGTTCGGATTGCAGTATCGTTGACCTGCCGATCTAGTTTTCCGACAGATGTGCTTCTCGGTCAAAAGTCACATTAGTAATTGCTCCGGAGCGTTGAAGTCTGACCTCCATACGAGAAACGCCTTCAGCCGAGATGTCGACGGCTTGTTGTTGATTGTCGCCACGTCCTACCACTCTGATTTGCTCGATCAGAGTACCGCTTGCGTCAAACAAGCGAATGCGTGTGGTTTCTCTTGGGTCGATGTCCAAAAGACCAAGTTCAGCAATCGCGGTAGGTCGATCGAAATCAAAGATCAGCGTTCCACCACGAGCATTGTCATCTGGGTCTGAAGAGTCTCCGTCTTCAGAGATGATCAGAATGTTGGCTTGGTCCGGTGAGGCAAGGTCATCGTCACCACCGGTGGGATTTGAAGAATCAAAGATCATCGCCGGATGCGCGTCAGGACGGTTGGTCGAAATATTGATTCCCCACGCCGCCCATTGGTTTGAGACAATCGTGCCTACGGCAACTTCTTGATCAAAAGCGTCTCGGTCAAAGTCCAATTCAGGAAGCCAAGCGCTATTGTTTAGATCAATGTCTTCGAGACTTTCAGCGATTTCGCCGGCGCGCTCTTTCAGTTGCCCAATGTATTGCTCAAAGACCTCGGCGGCCTCGTCGCTAAGAAGTTGGTCTGTTGCTAGGTCGCCCCCACTTTGGAAGACTGAGTCAGGGTCGTAACCCGCATCTCCTTTGTCGATGTCACCGTAGGAATCATTTCCAAAACCGCCACACAACATGTCATTGCCACCAGCGCCAACCAAGCGGTCCGCACCGTAATAGCCAAACAGAATGTCATCGCCAGCGCCGCCATGGATCCAGTCGTTGCCCGTGTCACCGTGCAGGATGTCGTCCCCCGATTCGCCTCGGAGGTTATCGTCGCCTTCGCCACCCCAGATTTCATCGTTGCCAGCCATACCGTTGAGCAAGTCATTGCCTTTCCAACCGTATAGCAAATCGTCACCATCGCCGCCAAAGATTCGATCGACGCCTTCGTGGCCTTTGAGAACATCGTCTCCACCAGCACCGGCGATGAAGTCACTTCCAGTGTACCCGGAGATGTAATCGTCACCTTCGCCACCGTAAAGATGGTCGTGTCCGTGAAAGCCATAAAGTTCGTCGTTGCCGTTGCCACCAATTAGGTGATCGTTGCCTTCATGCCCTCGTAGCACGTCGTCACCGTCACCCGCGTCAGCCCAGTCGTTGCCAAGGTAGCCCGAAATGTAGTCGTCGCCAGTTCCGCCCAATATTACGTCATCTCCGTACCATCCGTAGAGTTTGTCATTGCCGTGCCAGCCGCTGAGGATGTCGTTGCCCCAGTCGCCGTGCAGGCTGTCGTCACCGATAAAGCCGTTGAGGACATCATTGCCGGGGCCGCCATGCAATTGATCGTTGCCGCGACCGCCGATGAGTCGATCGTTGCCCCGATTTCCGTACGCCAGTAACGGAAGTTCGGTGCGGTTAATGATGTGGTCGTTTCCGTCGTTTCCATTGAAGCGGAAGTCGGTTACTTCAGATTCAGGGAAGTATTCGGTTTGGAATCCGTTTCCGTTGGTCTGGTAGGTCGCTTGGACCTCGCCGCCGGCGATTCTTACGTAAACGGTGTCGTCGCCGCTCGAGCCCTCGATCGTGAGGGTACCGCCGGCCAACGAAATGATAGGGTCGGCCGATAGTACGTTACGAGTCTCAAGCGTTTGATAGCAACACTGCTGCGATCGACGGCGGTTTGACTTCTTCATGGCTGGGTGTAGTTTGGGGTTCAGGGATTTATGTTTCATTTTCTGGCGGTCATTGGAGGTGAATCCTGCCGCTGTCGGAGAAAATCTAGTTCATGTCTTTGATCAATGAGAACCTAGAAAAGCAAAGAAACAGGCTGTATTTCTACAACCTAGCCGACGGCTGGATGCGTTAATGCACGCTGTGTAAGAATCGTGTTGCTCAAAAGCCTCATGCGGGCTACCGTCTGTTTAGCCAGAGTAGCATTTCAGTATCCGCGTCTCCTTGAGCCTCGAAAGTTGGCAAAACCCGAGGCTCTTGCTAGCAATGTCAAACTTTGTCGATAATTTTGCCTTTGCCGGTTAAAGACTTCCCCGGGATTGTGACGAAGATGATCTTGTGTCACCTGATGTGATTACCGCGACCGTTTACAACACCGAAGCAAGGACGCTTGACGTGTCATCAAAAAAGAAAATCCGACGTCGGTTTACTCAATTCTTCATCTGCGCCGTCATGGCGACCACGATCTCAACGAACGTGGGTTGTTTTATGCCGATCTATGACGCAGATCCTGCAATACGGGCTCGGCAATTGATCCATACTTCGGAAGACTTACGACACCTTCGTGACGAATGGCATCGCTTCTGGTTCCTCGATCAACCCAGCCATATGCAACCTCTCCGTACTCACGGTGGCATCCTGTAACGCCGGTCGCCTCGTTAGTATTCTTCACGAGGCCGAGAGACTCAAATCCGATAACTCAACAGCCATCTTCTTTCACCGGAAGATGGCTGGTCGCGTTTGATCTCTAAGGGTCTTACCGCTTCGACGAAGAAGCTAATGGATGACTTCGTTCTTATATTCCGCTACATCCATTCCGCAACATCCCAAACGTTGGGTAACCATCCTGCTTGCCACCAGCGACCCGCCGAAGAGCGACAATCTAAAAGTTTACGCCAAAATGAAAAACCGGTTAGCCACGCGTTTGCGCCGCAGCGTCAACGGTCCGCTTGGCTCTTCCTGCGGCCAACACTGGCACGGGGCAGTCCAGCGATTCCGCCACCGCCCTAAAAAACTCCGCCTCGGCGATGGTGATCTCATGGTCAAACGTGATCAAGACCGCTGCGGCGTGCAAGAACGTTTTCTTTAATTTCGGGGAGGCGTGATGCAGCGTCTGCATGCATGTTTCAAGTTGCTCGATTTCCCAAGACGCTAACTGAGCCTGACTTGCGCTCGCATCACCAAAGCCGGCGACTTGCATGCCAAGCCGATAGGCTTCTAGGACGACCGTGTCGTCGGGCTGCGTGTTGGTCTCCATCACGCTGCCCGAAACACTGGCCGATGCGAACGCAGACAACATCATTTCTATTTCCCGTTTCACATCGCTGGTTTGCGAGTATTTGATCTTCGGCCTTTTTCGGTAGTTGAACCGTCGGTCAAGGTGCATCAACAGATGATGTCGGACAACGAACTCAAACAGGCTGGTCTTGCGGTCGAGCTGAACAAGCTGCTCGACGGTATTGCGAAAGTGCGGGTACTGTTTGACCGACAGGTCGGCAAGCGATCCTTGAATTAGCTCCATGACAGGCAGCCGGAAGATCAAGTGAAGACCGCCGATCGTATTCATGAGTCGGTGCGTTGTCTCGACCGTGGCCTTGTTTTCGAGCTGCGTTAATAGCTCAAGCTGTTGATCGCGCAACGCTGGAACATCGCTAGCCAACATTGCGAAAGCCACGCAGCGTGCAGAAAATGGATGTCGCGCAGCAACTCTCACTTGTTCGGGCAGTTGACGGATGAGGGCTTGCGATCGCCGCATGTCGGCGCTTTCTGGATTGCCGATCGAAGAAAGCAAGAAGATAGGGTCGATGGGAAAACGCTCAACAATCTCCTTTGGAAAGAGCTTTCCCAAGGGGTTGATCATCGACGAAAGATCCGCCCGTTTCTGTTTGGCGGCCAGCCGTTTGCGCTCGCGCTGTTGGGCGATCTGCTGTCGCGTCGCGAACCACGCCGAATAATTACCATCAAAATTGGGTTCGAGTTTTCCAATGCGCTTTGGCAGCTCCGGGTGAGTGGCAAACATACTGGAAAAACTTGAGCTCAAACAGTTCGCAAAAAACATGTGGCTCAGTTCCTCAGCCTCGTCAGAATGAATGACCGAGCCGCCTTTTGTTGCGGCAATGACTTTTAATGCTCCGCCAATTCCTTCGGGGTAACGTGTGAACTGAACTGCTGAAGCGTCCGCCAAAAACTCTCGCTCGCGCGAAATAGATGCCTTGATCAGTCGAGCGAAAAACTGCCCGATAGAGCCGAACACCAATAAGGCCACCGCCATTGCGAGTATAAATCCGCCGTTCCCTTTGCCTTCACTGTTGCGTGTGCGGTGCCGACTTCCTCTGCCCATTGAACGGAGGAAGAAATAGCCAATCATGGCGATTGTTTGAATCCCAAACAACAAACCGATCAGTCGAATATTAATTCTCATGTCGCCATTAAGAATGTGGCTGTACTCGTGAGCGATCACTCCTTGCAGTTCGTCCCGATTAAGCATGTTGAGTGTTCCGCGATTGACGCCGATAACCGCATCGGCCGGTGAGAAGCCTGCTGCAAACGCGTTGATGCCCGGTTCGTGTTCCATGACATAGACCGGCGGTACGGAGATACCTGAGGCCAAAGCCATTTCTTCAACCACGTTGAGCAACCGTTTAAGGTCTAGGTCGGTGGTCGATGGCGGGACGCGCACGCCGCCCATTTGAGCTGCGATATGGTGTCCGCCGGATCTCAATTCGGCGATCTTGAACAGACTAGCGCCACCAATGACGATTAAATTTGCAAGCGCTACGACGCCCAAAAGCCACGGATGGAATTGAAAATTGATGGCGGAGGATTGGTGTCTTGCTCCACCATTGCTGCCGAATTCCGCCTGCGCGCCGACCGAGAGCCCCAGTTCAGCAACGGCGTAAATACCTAGAATCGTGGCGGCAACCGCAGCCAGGTACATCAGCACTAGCCATTTGGTTTTTTTACGGCGAAGTTCTTGAGCGGCGAAGAAATCCACAATGGTTCCTAAAACTCGACCTTGGGAGCGTCGCGTTGTACTTCCTCTTCGACTTCGAAGAGTTGGGCCAATGAGAAGCCGAAGTTTCTCGCGATCACACTTCCCGGAAACAACTCGGTTGCCGTGTTGTAAGCCGTCACCGAATCGTTATAGCTTTGCCGAGCAAACGAGACCTTGTTCTCCGTCGAAGTCAGTTCTTCTTGAAGTGCTAACATGTTCTCATTGGCTTTTAAATCTGGATAAGCCTCGGCTACCATCAACAAACGCCCCAACGCACCGTTGAGGTTTGATTCGGCGGATGCTAAATCGTTCATCGCCGATTGATCACCGGGATTGGCGGCGGCCGCAGACGTCGCACTGATTGCTGCTGAACGCGCTTCAATGACAGCCTCGAGAGTGTCTTTCTCGTGCCCCAAGTATCCTTTGACGACGTTGACGAGGTTTGGAATCAAATCGTGCCGACGTTTTAGTTGGACATCGATTTGCGAGAACGCGTTCTCGTATCGGTTCCGCAACGTGATCAAGCGGTTGTAGACGCCCATCGCCCAGAGTGCAATGAGCACAAGGATTACGATTGGGATCAGCAACATCCCTAGAAAATACATCATGGATTGGGTTCCCGAATTAGAGGTACACGACTCCGTTGGACATCGCCAAACGTTTCAATATTTTAAACATTCCAAGCGTACAGGAAACGCCGGGAAAGCAGAAAAATTGGGATTTGCTATCTAGTGTCCCCCTCTAACGGCACAAAAGCAACAGGGCATTGCAGCGCATTGAGTGATACTGGCACCAGCATCAGTCGGAAGAGCTACCCAACGCAGCCTTTCGCGGCCTTTCGCGGCCTCAAAGATCCTTTGGGCGCCGGAACTGTGAAGCTTGATTGACAATTTTCTGCAACGGAGGTCGCAATCGATTCACGTAAGTCATTTAGCTCGAATGGTTTACTGACGACATGACAGACGCCAAGATTGTGAAGTTTGAAAACTTCATTCTTACGCGGGAAGTTAAGCGAAACCACAAGTGGAACGTCGAACACCTGTTCTTTTAGCCATGAGATACGTTTTTCTAGGTTGTCATCCAGCGAGTTGGCGTCAACGCAAACAGCATTGATCGCGCCGGCAAGGCTCAACGCGTCTGTGCGCTCCACCCATCGCGTCTTCCACCCGAAAGACTGTATCGCACCGCTTAGAGAGTCGTAAGATTCGACATTCGATGCGCTGATGCCAACGCATAGATTTTCTGAATCTGCTTCTTTTGTAGACACACGCGCTGCTGCAATGCGGTCGGCATCTGTTTCTGTATCTGGACGGTGCCAAGGCGTCAGGCCATTGTCGGCTAGGTGACTTAAGAATGTGTTCAGTCGTCCTCGCCATTGGTGCCAAAACACCCGCGTCACTCCTTTGGCTGGTTGGTCAGACCGCATCTCGCCCTCGCACCAACTACCCAGCATCATGACGACAGGCGTTGTGCCAGCAAAGACTTTGACGGCATCAATCAGCGACTGATCAAAGCGTCCTTGGCGGGACTGAGCGATAACGATTAGATCGAAAGTGTCTGCTCTCCCAATTCCTGAAGACGTCGATGACGCAAGATCTGGGTCTGAGAAACTAAGAAACTTGTCCAGCGTCACTAAAGTGGTCGAGGCCTGGCCACCACCGATGAGGTCTTTGAAATCGCTGTTCCAATAGTCGCCAGTCACCAATACGTTTACTACCATACGTTCGGTCTCCATCCCAGAATATAAATATGTCGCACTCTCAC